>USNI01000037.1 GCA_900555975.1 uncultured Desulfovibrio sp.
TCAAGGATCCTGTCGTGAGCGCCTGGAATCCCGACACCGGAGAGCTTGGACCTCTCACGGATCAGGAAAGGACCAAAGCACGCATTGAAGAGACTGTTGCCTGGTATCAGACTGCTCATGACCTGTTCAGAAGGGGAAGACTGAAGGAAAAGACCGTCATGCTCCGGCATGAGGCCGAACGGTGAATTCAGCTACGGACCGGATTTTTCCGGTCCTTTTGCGGTATTATCATGCGGAAGGATACAAAAAACATGTGGCTCGTCCTTGCTCTTCTGTCCGCAGTCTTTGCGGCGCTCACCTCCATTCTCGCCAAAATCGGCATCGAAGGCGTCGATTCCAATCTCGGCACTGCCATACGCACGCTGGTAGTGTTCTTCATGGCCTGCGGCATGGTCTATCTCACCGGAGCCAGAGTGAGCTTCACGGACATAAGCTCGAGGACCTGGATCTTTCTCGTGCTCTCGGGACTTGCTACGGGTGCCTCATGGCTCTGCTACTTCAAGGCCCTGCAGATCGGCGACGTCTCCAAGGTGGCTCCCATCGACAAGACGAGCATCATCTTCACCATTCTCATGGCCGTTGTCTTTCTGCATGAACAGCTCACCGTGAAAGTGGCCGTCGGCGGAGCCTTCATCGCCATCGGAACACTCATCATGGCCTTCTAGTTCCCCCTCTGCGCCCCGCAGCAGCCAGGAGCCGGAAAAAATATCATCGCCCTGCATTGACTTTTCCCTCTCTTTCGTGAACTATCGCACGAATTTTGTACGAATCCCACATCAGAGAGAGGACAACGCATGGCGCTTCTTGAAAAACTCATCACCGTCTCCAATGATGTTCTGTGGTCCTATGTTCTCGTCGTCATGCTCATCGCGCTCGGCCTCTGGTTTTCCCTGAGAACCGGCTTCGTTCAGCTGCGCATGATAAGGGAAATGATACGACTGCTGAAGGAAGGCGTCAGTCATGACGGAGGACATGCCCACATCAGCTCCTTCCAGGCCTTCTGCATCAGCACGGCTTCCCGCGTCGGCGTAGGCAACATTGCCGGCATAGCCATCGCCATCATGGTCGGCGGTCCGGGCGCCGTATTCTGGATGTGGATCATCGCCATCATCGGCGCCGCTTCCGGCTTCACCGAAAGCACGCTTGCCCAGATCTACAAGGTACGCGATCCGAAGACCTTCGGCTTCCGCGGAGGCCCCGCCTACTATATCCGCAACTGCCTCGGCAGCAGCAGGGCCGCCGCGCTCTTTGCCGTGCTCATTTCCGTGACCTTCGGTCTCTGCTTCAATTCCGTGCAGTCCAACACCATCTCGCTCTCGCTGAACGCCACCTTCGGCATCGATCGTGCGCTGGCGGGAGCCTTCATCACCGTGCTCTCGGCCGTGGTCATCTTCGGCGGACTCAGGCGCATCGCGCATCTGAGCAGCTGGCTCGTGCCCGTCATGGCCACAATGTATCTGCTGCTGGCTCTTGTCATCATCCTCATGAACATCACCCACATTCCCGCCATGCTGGCCTCCATCGTGACGCAGGCCTTTCATCCCGACGCCGCTGTGGGCGGCATAGGCGCGGCCATTCTCACCGGCGCGAAACGAGGCCTCTTCTCCAACGAGGCGGGCATGGGTTCCGTGCCCAACGCCGCGGCTACGGCCTTTGTTTCCCACCCCGTAAAGCAGGGACTCGTACAGGCGCTCGGCGTCTTCGTGGACACCCTGCTCGTCTGCACGGCTTCAGCCTGCATCGTGCTGCTCTTTGACGGCTACGCCGACGCGGGAAAAACCGGCATCGAACTCGTACAGCTCTCCCTGACAACACAGCTTGGCAGTCCTGCGGGCATTCTTCTTGCCGTCATGGTCTTCATGTTCGCCTTCAGCTCCATCGCAGGCAACTACTACTACGGAGAGAGCAACATCCAGTTCTTCAGCACCAGGCCTGTCTATCTGTTCATCTTCCGCATCATGGTCGTCGGCATGGTGGCTTTCGGCTCCGTAGCGGAACTTCCTTTCGTCTGGAATCTTGCCGACCTGTTCATGGCTCTCATGGCCATCGTGAATCTCATTGCCATCACCCTGCTCGGCCGCAATGCCTTCATCGCGCTGAAAGACTATCAGGCTCAGAAAAAAGCCGGAGTGATCGATCCCGTATTCCATCCGGAAATGCTGGCGGACAGACATGGCATCGAGGTCTGGGGAAGCACGACCGACCGCTCATGATCCGGAACGTTCAGGAACGCCTCCGGGCTGTCCCCTCTTCCGGTTCCGGCGTGTCCGGCGGATTGACAAGCATCTTCAGGAATGGGATATTTTTTCCGTATGTCCTGTCCGCCTGAAAAAGCGCTGAACGCAGACAACGCCATGACGAGCTCTCCTACCGCCACATCCAGCCCGTTCGGCCCTCTGGGCGACGGCTCGAAGCCACTCCCCGATCTCGAGACCTGCCGGCAGTATCTCACGGACTTCGGCAGGGAAGTTTCCGTACCCCGGGGCACCAAGCTCACCGTAGGCCGCATCTACTATCTGCTCGAAGGCACCGTTACCCTGACGGCTCTGCCCGTCACGGGAGAGCGCCTTTCCCTCATCTATTTTCAGCCCGGCGATCTGCTCAGCTTCATTCCCGCCGTCAATCACGCCTATGCCATCCCTCACGAGGCTTACGACCTTCTTCTGATAAGCGAAAACCTTGCCATGTTCACCAAGACGCCGTGCCGCCTCATGAGCATGGAACCGGAGGCCTTCATCCGGCACATGGACGAGGAACCGCTGAAAACCCTGCTCGTGCACGGGCTGGCCGGAAACCTCATGAAGATCATCGTGCAGTCCGTGAACAACAGCGCTCTCCCAGCCACGGTGCGGGTATGCCGCATGCTCTCCGTGTTCATGGACAAGAAAGAACCCCATGCACTGCCGCGCTACCTGACCTACCGGGAAATTGCCGGGCATCTTTCCATGCATGTCATGACCGTCACCAAAATTTTTCAGACTCTGCGCCGGGAAGGCATTCTCGGCAAGGCAGACGGCGTCACCTTCGTGAGGGATCCCGACGCACTCATGAACCTCTCCTCGCAGCGAAGCCTGATCTCCTACGTCAGAAACGAGGATGAGCGCCGCGCCTGATATTTCCAGAGGCCTGCCGCCCCTCCATGCCAGGCCACCTTCTCTTTCCTCCTGATCAAAAGACGAACACGTCGTCCGAGCCGTTTTTTTCTGCCCCCTCCTGTTTCGAAAAGAAGTTGTCCGGTCCGAAGACTGACGGTAAACGGCTCAGGACAGTGCGCTTGTATCGTCTTGATGTTCATATGGACAACGTGTCTTTTTACAGCCCGTCGTCCCAAAACTTTTTGCCCCATTCGAACGGAAAATCTTTCAAAGCTAGCTTAGACTAGTTTTTTTTATCCGCCGTCCGTCTATGTTAACCAGCATCGGCAAAAGTGTCGGGTCTCCCGCTCCTTTGTTCAGAATACGGTGCCTTTTTCTGAAAGTTCAGTAAAAAATGCTCTGCTTTATCGACAGTGATAACCATGTCTTCCATAAAGAACCTTCCGCTGTCCACTATTGCTGGCATCGTCATCGTTGTGCATTCCTCCGTCCATGATCATCTTCTGACCGGGCTTTTCGGCCGCTGACCATTCGAACGCAAGGCTTTTCTTGAAGAGAAAGCCAAAAAAGAAAGGAGCTTCCCATGAGCAAGTACGACGTCATCATCGTAGGCGGCGGCCCTGCCGGTCTCACGGCCTCCATCTATGCCGTGCGTGCCAACATGAAAACCCTGGTGCTCGACATGCTCGCCCCCGGCGGCCAGATCATCAACACCAACGAAATCGCCAACTACACCGGCTTCGGCACCATCAACGGCGCAGAGCTGGCCATCAAGATGTTCGAACATTCTCAGGAAGTGGGTGCGGAATTCGACTATAGGACCGTGACCGCCATCATCGACGAAGGCAATGTGAAGAAGGTGGTCTGCCTTGAAGACGACACCGTCTACGAAGCTTCCGCCGTCATCATCGCCACCGGAACGCGTCCCCGCCGCCTGCACATTCCCGGCGAGGACGCTCATGCCGGTGCCGGCATCAGCTGGTGCGCCATCTGCGACGGTGCCCAGTACCGCGGCAGGGACGTGGTGGTCATCGGCGGCGGCAACTCCGCGGTGGAGGAATCCATTTACCTTGCGGGCATCGTGAACCGCCTCACCATCGTGACCATGTTCGATCTCACGGCCGATCCCATTGCCTGCGACAAGCTGCGCGCCATGCCCAACGTGACCATCTATCCCTATCAGGACGTGCTCGAATTTCTCGGCACGGACAAGCTCGAAGGCGTGCGCTTCAAGTCCACGAAGGAAGACGCCACGGAACACACCGTCTCCTGCGACGGCGTGTTCGAATACATCGGCCTTGAACCCACCGCCTCGTTCTGCGCCGATCTCGGCATTCTCGACAGAACCGGCTGCATCGTGACCGACGCCGCCATGACCACGTCCCGTCCCGGCATCTTTGCCGCGGGCGACATCATCGTGAAGGGCCTGCGCCAGGTGGCCACGGCCTGCGGCGACGGTGCCATAGCCGCAAACTCCGCCTCAAAATACGTTGAAAAACTGAGAGGATAGCCTCTCTTCCGGCAAAAGCCCCGCCCTCGGGACACTCATCACAGAAGGAGATCTTCCATGATCAAGGAAATCGATACCGCCGCTTACGACGGCATGGACAAATCCGGCGTCATGCTGGTGGAATTCTATTCCAAGACCTGCGGCCCCTGCAAAATGCTCTCGTTCGTGCTCAAGGACATCGACAAGAACGATCCCGGCTTCCGCATCTTCACCGTGGACTTCGACGCCAATCAGGATCTCAAGGAACGCTGCAAGGTCAAGGGCTTCCCCACCATGCTGTTCATGAAGGACGGTGTGGAAGTTTCCCGCCTCGAGGGCCTCAAGCAGAAGCCCGCCATCATTCAGGAAATCGAAAAGCTCAAGGCCTGACACGGTCCGGCAGAAAACGCCCTGCAGCGCTCCGCTTTCCGCGGAGCCTTCCGGCAGACGGACGTTGCACCGGTTCCTTTCCTGAAAGAGGCATCTTTCCGACTCTCAACGCTTTTTGTTCCGCAAGACGCGCAACTCTCACGAAGGAGTTTTCCCACCATGAGCAGCAAAGTGATGCACACCTACAACGACCATCTCATCACCCGTCAGAACCGCGCCGAAAAGGAATTTCTCGCCGCCTTCGAAGCGGAAAAGCCCACGCTTGAAAACGCCCATGTGCTGGTCAATCCCTACTTCATCAACCCTCTCTGCGCGCTGATTCTCTTCAAGAGCGAAAAGCCCGCCTCCGCCACCATGACCCTTCACGGCAAGCGCAACGCCCGTGAAAACATCGTGCATACCTTCGCCGAGGGCACCGATCATTTCATTCCGGTCATCGGTCTTTACGAGGGCATCGCCACCAACGTGACCGTGGAACTTTCCACCGGCGAAAAGAAGACCTTTTCCATTGAGTCCCAGCCGCTGCCCGAAGACGTGTGCCGCTGCCGCAACATCAATACGTCCATGGACTACTTCGGCAACAACTTCATGTTCCTCACTCCGGACGGCAAGAACCTGCCCACCGCCTACGACTACATGGGCGACATCCGCTGGCTGCTCACCGAAAACACCATGTTCGACATCAAACGCGTGAAGAACGGCAACATCATGACCGGTTCCCACCGCTTCTGCCACATGCCCTACTGCTCCACCGGTCTCATCGAACTGAACCTGCTCGGCAAGATCTACAAGGAATACCGCATGCCGGGCAACTACCACCACGACCACTTCGAAATGCCCGACGGCAACATTCTGGCCCTCACGCAGGACTTCCGCACCGATACCGTGGAAGACATGATCGCCCTGCTCGACCGTGAAACCGGCGAAGTGCTGCGCACCTGGGACTACAAGACCTTCCTGCCCCAGAACGTGGGCGGTTCCGGCAGCCAGGACGAGCACGACTGGTTCCACAACAACGCCCTCTGGTACAACGACAAGGACAAGACCATCACCATTTCCGGCCGTCATCAGGACGCCGTGGTGAACTTCGACTACGAAACCAGCAGGCTCAACTGGATCATCGGCGACCCCGAAGGCTGGCCCGAAGACATGCAGAAGTACTTCTTCAAGCCCGTGGGCGACGTGGCCAACTTCGACTGGCAGTATGAACAGCACGCCTGCGTGGTCTGCCCCGACGGCGACATCATGTGCTTCGACAACGGTCAGTACCGCTCCAAGGTAAAGGAAAAGTACATCAGAAACCGCGACAACTTCTCCCGCGGCGTGCGCTACCGCATCGACACCGAAAAGATGGAAATCGAACAGGTGTGGCAGTACGGCAAGGAACTCGGCCAGAGCTTCTTCTCGCCCTACATCTGCAACGTGGAATACTACGACGAAGGCCACTACCTCATCCATTCCGGCGGCATCGGCTGGAAGGACGGCTATGCCTCCGACAAGCTCGGAGCCTTCATCAACCCCAGGAAGGAACCCGGCACCGACATCTGCGCCAAGACCGTGGAGCAGAAGGACGGCGTGGTCATGTACTCCATGGAAGTGGACGGCAACTTCTACCGTGCCGAAAAGCTCTTCCCCTACCATGACGGCGACAACGCCGCCTTCGGCGAAGGCAGGCTCCTCGGCCACCTCGATGAGACGCCCACCTTCGACACCATTCCCGACGTGCCCGAATCCCGGCAGGTCATCGACTCCTGGCATCAGGTGAACATCGAGGAAGACGAAGACCGCATCGTCTTCCACGGCCGCTTCGCCCGCGGCTCCCTGGTCATGGTACTGCTTGAAGGCGAAAAGGAAACCCGCGGCTACTTCATCAACACCGCCGCCTCCTATCACCTCGCCATGTGCTCCGGCGCCTACCTCGAAGAAGACGACCGCGTCATCAAGCAGAACATCAGCAAGGAAGGCCTCTCCGGCAAGTACGAGATCAAGATTCTTGTGGAAGACACCAAGTATCAGACCGGCGTCTCCCTCTTCTGCTGATGCGTGACGACCGGACATAGAAAAGCGCCCTTCACGGAAAGGGCGCACCCCAAAACATAAAGAGCGGAGAACCTTCTCCGCTCTTTATGTTTAACTGCACGGGATAACAGACCATCCTTGTCCGCGAAAAAGTCTCTCAACGAAAGGCCGTTCATCAGGAGCAACATCGATGGCATCTCTGAGGGATATGTCATGCACGGTCAAACGGCAAAAAGCTTGCCGCATTTTCTGCAGCGGTACAGATGCCTGCCGTGCTTATTGTCCATGGCATGGCCGACCTGATGCCCCAGCACTGCGCCCGAGGCACCGCCGGTCAGCGCGCCGATGAGTCCGCCCGTAATTGCTCCTATGGCCGTGCCGAGCACGGGAACCACGGAACCTATGGCCGCCCCGGCCGCCGCACCTGCGCCGACGCCGGAAAGACCTGCGGCCGCTCCGCCCACACCTCCGGCCGTGGCCCCGAGCACACGGTAGCGGTTGTCTCTGAATACATCGGTACTTCTGCACTGAGGACAGCGAACGGGCATGACGGACCTCGAATCTTCCGATCTGACGGGGATACAGGTTCATGGAGAACAGCAGTCGCATCCATCCGGAACACCCCCGGGAAGGTCTTCGGCCGAGCCGTTCCCGATGTTCCGAAACTCACGGTTCTGCCTGAACTTTTTCATGTTCGGCACTGCTTCATGGATATACCAATACGTTTTCCCCGGCAAGAGACGTCCCAAAGTCTCTCATGCCGGACAGACATTGAAAAACAGATGAGTGCAGCGTATAGGAAGGGCGTATCGCAGGAGTCGTTCATGGCGGAAAATTTTCTTCATTTCATGGCCGATCAGGCCGAACGCCGCATCAGACAGGCACAGCAGGAAGGCGCCTTCGACAACCTTCCCGGCGAAGGCAAACCTCTGGAACTTGAGGACGACAGCGCCGTGCCCGGCGAGCTGCGCATGGCCTACAAGGTGCTGAAGAACGCAGGCTATCTTCCGCCGGAACTGGCGGACCGCAAGGAAATCAACACCATTCTCGACCTGCTTGAGCACTGTGAGGAAGGCGCGGAAAAAATCCGTCAGATGCAGAAGCTCGACATCATTCTCATGCGCATGCAGAGCCGCCGCGGCCGCTCCGTTGCCATTACCGAACACGATCCTTATTATGAAAATGTGGTGCGCCGCGTCACGCTGCTGAAGAAAGGGCGGCGCTGAACTCTTTTTTGTCGCACGGCCTCATGCCTGCACTGCACAAGGACAATCATGACCCCCAGAAAAACCGAGGGCCCCTGCATCCATATCGAGGGCGCCCGTCAGCATAATCTCAAGAACGTCGACGTCGACATTCCCCGCGACCAGCTCGTGGTCGTCTGTGGTCCGTCCGGTTCCGGCAAGTCCACGCTTGCCTTCGACA
>USNI01000038.1 GCA_900555975.1 uncultured Desulfovibrio sp.
GTAGAGGATGATCCCCGCCGACGTGGACAGGTTGAGACTGCGTATGCAGTCCTTCACGGGAATGCGCACATGGGCAGCCGCACGGGCCTGCACGTCGTCGGGCAGTCCCACGGACTCCGGCCCGAAAAGCAGCGCGTCATGCTCCGTAAAGGAAAAATGCTGCACGCTCTCTCCGTGTCTTGCACTGGTGGACACCAGTCTCCGGTCCGCGCCGTCGGCCTTCAGATACGAGTCGAGCGACGGCCAGGCCGTCACATCCACATGCGGCCAGTAATCAAGCCCGGCCCGGCGAAGATGCCGGTCGTCGATGGAAAAGCCCAGAGGTTCTATGAGATGAAGCCGGGTTCCCGTTCCCGCGCAAAGTCTGGCGATGTTGCCGGTATTCGGGGGAATCTCCGGATGATACAGAACGATATGCAGCATCGGCGTCTCACGGGAAGGCAGACCCTGTCGTCCTGCCACGGACGAAGGACATTCAAAAGAAAACGTCCGTGCCGTTGAGCGCGGACGTCAAAAAAGACGGCAGAACCGGCAGGCTGCCAGCATATTATGATAGACGGCGGAACAGGATGTCCTCTTCCGCACATGTTCGCATCAATGATGGTTTCTGTTGGGAGAACTCTTCTTGATATAGGTGAGGGCACAGATCACCGCGAGGATGCCGACAAAAAAGAAAAGAAAGTCCATGACGCTCTCCTGGGCTTGAAAGGGAAGCCGCCGTTCAGGCGGACAATGCCTTTTCATCATACGCGCAAGCGTTTCGTTACGCAAGAGGGCGCGGGGAAAGAAGACGCTCTTTCCGAAGAAGGCGTCCCTTCCCGGACGGCTCCGGGAACGACGGCTTCCCGGTATCCGATCATTGCAGAGGAAGAGGGCATGGGCTATCATGACTGCATTCTTCATATGCACGTCTTCACAGGAAAAAAAGCATGATACGAGTTGATCTTCATACCCATACCAACCATTCCCATGCCCGTGACAGCGTCCGGCAGATGTTCGAGGCCGGTCAGGCCAGAGGTCTTCTGGTTCAGGGCTTCTCCGAACACTCCCCCCGTCCCGAAGGATACGACTACCCTGAAGAGTACCGCGACCATCTTGCCGCAACCTTCGACGACTACCTGTCCGAAGTCGCGGATCTCAGGGAGGAGCAGAAAAGCAGGGGCATCACCGTCCTTCTCGGTCTGGAAGTGGACTGGCTGGAAGAGGAAGTTCCCTATATCCGTCGCATGACGCAGGCCCATCCGTACGACTACCTCATCGGAGGCATCCATTTTCTCGGCCGCTGGGGCTTCGACTCTTCCGCAGACGACTGGAAGGATCTGTCCTTCGAGGAACGCTGCGATCTGTACGTCCGCTACTACCGCACCATGAAGGTTATGGCGGAAACCCGTCTTTTCCATATCGTCGCCCACCCCGACCTCATCAAGATATTCTCCGTGGACGACTTTCACCGCTGGCTGGAACGTCCGGCCAGCATGGATCTTGTCGGAGATGCGCTCACGGCCGTGCGCGACGCGGGCATGGCCATGGAAATCTCTTCCGCCGGACTGCGCAAGAGCTGCCGCGAGATCTACCCCGGTCCGAAAATTCTGCATCTGGCCAGAAATCTCGGTCTGCCCATCACCTTTGCCTCCGACAGCCACGCAACGGAGCAGGTGGCATGGAACTTCGACACCCTGGCCCGGTACGCAGCCTCCGAGGGATGGACGGAAAGTCTCGTCTTCTGCCGGGGACACGTCACGACCATGCCCTTCAGCGCCGGTCCCCTGCTCCGCCCCGTGCGGGAATAGATCTGCAAGACTTTGCAAGCATTCCGCCCTTGGCAGAGGGAAAAACCATGGTTATTCTTCCTTTCAGGCCTTAAGGACCTGTCAACTTCAGGAGTGACTATGACCAGCCAACTCAAGACCCTTCTGCTCATGGCCGGCCTTTCTGCCGTGCTCATCGTCATGGGCAGCGCCCTCGGCGGACGACAGGGCATCATCATCGCCCTCGTGTTCGCCGTCATCATGAACATCGGAAGCTTCTGGTTTTCAGACAAGATAGTGCTTTCCATGTACCGTGCCCAGGAACTGGCACCCGAAGATGCCCCCATGGTGCATCAGATGGTGGAAGAGCTTGCGCAAAAAGCAGGCGTTCCCAAGCCCCGGCTGTTCATCGTGCCGCAGGAAGCCCCCAATGCCTTTGCCACGGGACGCGATCCGGAACACGGAGTCATCGCCGTGACCGAGGGCATCATGCGCCTTCTGCCGCCCGAACAGCTGCGCGGCGTGCTGGGACATGAAATGGCACACATCGCCCATCGCGACATTCTCATTCAGACCGTGGCCGGCGTGCTGGCCTCGGCCATAACGGCCATTGCCAACATGCTTCAGTTCTCCATGATCTTCGGCGGTGCGCGCGACGAGGAAGGCAACAGCAATCCCCTCGGGGCCATTGCCATGATGATACTCGGCCCTCTTGCCGCAACGCTCATACAGATGGCCATTTCCCGTCGTCGCGAATACATGGCGGACGCCGCCGGCGCCTCATACTGCGCCGACCCCATGGCTCTTGCCGGAGCGCTGAACAATCTCGACGCCTACAGCCGTCATATTCCCATGCAGGCCAATCCCGCCACGGAAAACATGTTCATCGTGTCCCCTCTCACCGGCGATACCCTGCGCCGCATGTTCAGCACGCATCCTCCGATGGAGGAGCGCATAGCCAATCTTCAGGAAATGGCCCGTACCGGACACTATCCGGCATAGGTTTTTCCTCCGACCGTTCAGAGGCGGGGTCCGCGGAAAAGGCGGATCCCGCCTTTTCCGTCTCATTTTGGCCTTGCTTTTCCGGGGCGATTACGCCACCTTCTCAGCATACAGGCCGAATCCCCTTTTCCGCACAGGACGCTCCATGACCACACCGCTTTTTTCCCTTCCCGACAGTTTTGCCAGCCGAGGGCTGGAATATCTGTTTCACGTTCTGGACGAAGTCATGCCCATGCACGGCTCTCAGAAACGCGATCTTGCCCCGGCATGCCGCGACCTTTCCGCGCTTCTTACCACCGATCGAGACGGTCTCAGCCGACCGTACTGGACGTCCCCGCGTCTGACCTCAGCCTATCTCCGCTATTTTCTTCCCTGGAACCTCGTCCGGCTCTCCGCCCTGCTGCCGGGACTCGATTTCGGTCCCGTGCCCGACGAACCGCTCATTCTCGACATGGGCAGCGGTCCGTTCACCCTGCCTCTCGCGCTGTGGCTTTCCCGGGAGGATCTCAGGAAACGTCCCGTCACTATTGTGGCCAGCGATACCACGCCTCATATTCTCGAACTCGGACGCAGCATCTTTGAAGGCATGCGCTCGGAACTCGATCCCGACTGTCCGTGGACGCTGCGCGTCATGCGCGCATCCGTGCAGCAGGCCCCGCGCCGTCTGTATGCAAGGCCCGGCAGCGTATGGATGATGACCATGGGCAATGTGCTCAACGAAATGGAGGAGCGTCGGGCAAAACCCGGCCACCAGATGGCGGACCGCATGCGCGAGCTTCTGGAAAGCGCATGGGACATGCTGGCAGAAAACGGCCTTGTGCTGTCCGTCGAACCGGGAACGCGTCAGGGCGGACGTCTTGTCTCGCACCTGCGCAAGAGTGCGCTCGGCGGCGTGGAAGAGGAACCCGAATACGAGGATCTCACCGCCTTCGCCCTGCGGGAGGAACAGGCCGGACGACGCGCATATGAGGAGGATGACGACATGGACGACGACGATATGTCGGATTTCGGTCTGCCTCCGCTTTTCACACCGCTCTCTCCCTGCCCCCATACGGGCAGCTGTCCCATGCTGGACCGCAGATCCACAGCCTGGTGTCATGTAAACGCTCCGGCAGAACACGCTCCCCGGACTCTGCGTGAGATTTCCGTCCGCGCGGGGCTGGACAAGGACTCCGTCAGCCTCTCCTTCGTTCTTCTCAGAAAACTGAAGGAAGACGAGGAACTTTCTCCTTCTCCGGTCCGCAGACGGGGCAAAGTGCCCGCACGCATCGTGTCCGATGCCTTCACCGTCCCCGGCTATCCGGGCAGAGCACGCTATGCCTGCACGCCGCTGGGGCTGGCGCTCATCCCGACCTCCTCGCATCTTCCCCCGGGAGCGCTCTGCGAAGCCTGGATCACGCCGGAACATGATCGAAAATCCCGCGCCGTCATTCTCAGACTTGAGGAGCAGTCCCCCCGCCGACCTGCCTCCGGTGCACGGGACGGACGTTTCCCTTCAGAACGCCGCCCCGGTTCCCCTGAACGTCGCCCTGACGGAAAACGGGGCGTCTTCCGGAATGAACACAGCAATAAAACTGAAGAAAAACAAAGGGATGATATCCGGAAAAAACGTCTCCCGTCCGACGGGAGAGCTGCGGGAAAGCGACGGGAAAAAGCCTGATTCTCCTGCCTTTTTTCTCTTTCCGCAAATCGCAGGGCTTTGCCTCTGGCTTTTTTTTGTGAAAGGAGCATACTTTTTTCATCCGCTCCAAACAGGCCTTTCCCGCAAGGAGATCCCATGAACTCTACCGTTGCCGTCATCATAGCCGTCGTCGTCATCATAGCCGTCGTCGCGGTGCTCCTCCTCAGGAAAAAGACTCCCTCCGACCGGAACAAGGACAATTCCGGACACGAAGAACCTCAGGGGGATCAGCAGCTGTACGCCCTCGGCATGAATCCCGTTTCCCCCAAGCCCATCATGTACGCCCTCACCACATGCCAGCACTGCAAGAACACCAGAAAATTTCTTGACGAGAACAATGTAGACTACATTGTCATCTATCTGGACGAATATTCCGGCTCGCAGCGTTCCGATCTCATGGAAAAAGTGCGTACCTACAATCCCCGCGGAACGTTCCCCACCATACTGGTGCCGGGGGGCAAGGTCATTGTGGGGTTCCGCAAACAGCTCATGCAGGAGGCTCTGCTCCATGACGCCGGAACAACTGCTTGAACATCTGGCCAGAAGCGCCGCAACCAAAGGATACTATCTCCACGCAGACCATGACCACTGTCTGGGCACGGCGGAAAGTCTGCTGGCCAACAAGGAACGGTACGGTTACATGTGCTGTCCCTGCAGACTGGCCTGTTCGGACAAACAGCAGGACAGCGACATCATCTGTCCCTGCATCTATCGTGATGCCGACATAGCCGAGTACGGAGCCTGCTTCTGTTCCTTCTATGTATCCGAGGAACACAAGGACGATCCGGACTTTTTTCCCGAAGTGGAAGAACGACGCGACCCCTCCCGGGGATTGTAGTGCATCCGGACAACACACCTCCTCTCCGTTGCAGATCTTCACGGCAGAAAAAGCCATTCCATGACCAGTCTCCGAGTGCCGCCGATACCTTTTTCTTCCGCACTATTCTGCTAAAAGCCGCCGCGCAGCAGAGAACGCCCGACGTCGGACGTACCAGCAGGAGACATTGCCGTCCGGATCTTCCGCCTCCGGGGGAGGCGTCGGCATGTTCCTTCCGCCCTGCTTTCTGCGGTTCGCCGTCTCGCGCCTGACCCGCAACAGTCCGCTCTCTCCATTTCCCGACAGAACTTTTCAGAACATATCAATCTAAAAGACAAAAATCCTTGCCCACCCCATCGGCGCGTGACATACTCTTCCAAAAACAGAAAAAGGAGCTGATCATGCGCTGCGTTTCTGCCGTTGCCGCCGTTCTGGCGACCTTTGTTTTCTGTTCACTGCCTCCCTGTTCCTGCCATGCCGGCAGTGAAGCAAGTATTGCTCCCAGGCTGCTCAAGGTCGTTGCACTGAGCCGTCACGGCGTACGTTCTCCCACGCAGTCGCCGGAAACTCTCGCTTCATGGAGCACCCGCCGCTGGCCGGTCTGGAACGCTTCTCCCGGCGACCTCACCGAACGCGGCGCCGATCTCATCCGTGCGGAATGGGCGGGCATGAGAAAGGCCCTCGCCTTCGACGATCTGCTTCCCGCTTCGGAATGTCCCGACGAGGGCAGCATTCTTGTCTACGCCGACAATGAAGAACGCACGATGGCCACGGCCAGAGCCATGCTTGAAGGACTCGCTCCCGGTTGCGGCATGAAGATTCTCTCTCGCCCGGAAGGAACGGACCCCGTCTTTCATCCCGTGCGCAGCGGATTCATGAAGCCGCCCGTTCTCTCCCCCGCGGAACGGGCGACGCTCGCAGGAGAACTTTCCGCGCTGCAGACGGAACTTGGTGAAGACATAGCGAGGATAGCCTCTCTGCTCGGTCCTGCCGCCCCGTCGCTCTGCGCTCCGGGGCAGACCTACTGCACGCTCAGCAGCATTCCCACAGCACTGGAATTTCCCGGAAAAAAATCTCGCGCCAACGTCTCCCTGCACGGCGGGCTGGCCATGGCATCGACCGCAGCCGAAATACTGCTGCTGGAAAGCCTTGAGTGGCCTGAACGTGCACAGATCGTTCCGGCCAGGCTGCCCGATGCCAGACCGCAGTATCCGGGCACCCCCGTGGAACGGAAGGCACGACAGATCATCATGGCTCCGCGCAGCGACAGACCGGACACGCTGCCCCTTGCCTTCGCCCCACGCTGGAAGCCGACCCCGGTTCAGCTGAAAAACAACGAACTGCTGATCAATCCCGCTGCTGCTTTCAAGCTGCTGCGCGTGCATACCAGAGTACAGAACACCGTACAGCGCTTTTCTCCCGTGGCCGGACAGGACGGCATGCCGCTGCTGCTGCTCATGACGGAAGTTCTGGCCGGAACCTCTCCGCTGAAAGAAGCCAACCGGGCGCAAGTCGTCGTCTTCTCCGGCCACGACACGAACATCGTCAATCTGGCGGGACTGCTCGGTCTTCACTGGAACAACACTCCTTTTCCCGCAGACAGCACTCCTCCCGGATCCATGCTGCTCTTCCGCCTCTGGGACACGCCGCAGGGAAGAGTCGTACAACCTTCGTTTCTGTGTCAGACCGGTACGGCCTTTCTCAGTACGGACGACGCCGTCATGAGCGGCGCCGCTCTTCGACAGGAATCCCTTCTGCTTCCCAAAGCCTTCACAGAAACACCGGCAGGTCCCGGACTGACTCTGGATTCCTTTCTTGTCCTGGTGCACGGTCTTGCAGGAGACGAACTAGCCTCACGTCTGCCAGGACTTTTCACCGAAGAAAACAGATACTGACATTTCTGATCGACCTGAACGGCGTATCCGATCCTGACAAAAAGCGGCCGTCTGCCCTGGACAGACGACCGCTCTTTGCATAGATCAGTCAAGCAGCGACAAATGCCTCTGCCGCTGCGCGCAGGAACGCATGACCCGATCCGTGACGACATCCTCCCGATGGAGCGTACCTATCAGCAGCGGAGAATCGGGATTCTGTCCTTCATCCACCGCTCTGCCCGTCCCGGCATAGCAGTAAAGACAACCGTGCCTGCAACTGCCGTAGGCACCTATGTCGATACTCTCTGCGCATCCGCAGGCCGGACGTTGATTCCCGTCCCTTTTCGCCTTCAGAGATGCATCCCCTATTCTGCCGATCAGCTCCGCATCCACGCACCGCCCGTGAGCTATCCCGAAGCGTGAAAGATCCATGTTCTCTGCACAGCTTTCCACGCGAAGGCCGTACGCGTGAGCCGCATCCGCCAGCTTTCCGACCAGATTCTCCTGCATTTCGGGAGGAAAATCCCGAAGACCGAGAGAGGCCATACTGCTCCTCGTATCGCGGTAGAAATCCAGAAAACTGATGACGCACTTTTCCGTGCAGGGGGCAAGCAGTGCGGCCAGTCTTTCAAACCAGCGCACATGATACTCGAACGTATACGTTCTGCTGAGAAAAACAGGATCGTAGCGCCAGATGACGCGATGCCTGCCCAAAAAGGAGGACAGTTTGCGGAAGGCAGGAATGAGCACGTCTCTTTTCGAGGGTAATCCCGGTTCAGCATCTCTGCCGTACGGAGTCAGCGTAAACTGGAAATAATACGCATACTCCTTGAGCAGAGAAAGACGCTCCAGCATGGGCAGAGGATTCTTCGTCCAGAACACGAACCCGTCCACCACGTCGGGGGAAAGGCGCACGCGGCTTACCCGGCGTGGATTCATGGGATGACGCACAAGCACGAATCCTTCCTGAAGTCTGCGGAAGAACCAGTCCGCATGGCATGCCGGTATGTCCGTCCGGCGGCTGACGCTTATGATCATGCGCTCTTTCCGTTCAGCTTCTCCACATTCTCATGAAGTCCGCCGGGGAGCCGCCTTCCCCAATGTGCCGCAGAAGCGAACTGCCGAACACTGCGGCATCAGGACGTGCCTTCTGCGCAAG
>USNI01000039.1 GCA_900555975.1 uncultured Desulfovibrio sp.
TGTGCAGCAGTCCAACGTCGAAAGGCTGCGACGGCAATAAATCCGGACAGGCGCTGTGGAATGCTCTTCACGAAGAGATGAGGAAATGCGCCGTTCTTCCCGATGCCGTCGAACTCGGTCTGCGCGGACCGCACCAGCGCATAAATGCCCAGACGGCGGTTCTGGCATGGATCATGCTCTGCCATCTCCATCACTGGAAAACTGACAGCCATACCATAGCCCTCGGCCTGAGTCGTGCCTTCATTGCCGGTCGCCTTCAGTTTGTACCGGCAGACAGACGGCATCCCGCCATGTGGCTGGACGGCGCTCACAATCCCCACGGCATGACGGCCCTTCTCAAAGCCGTCGAGCAGATGAAGGAAGAAGAGCGCCCCGGAGCCGTCGTTTTTTCCTGCCTTGCCGACAAGCAGCCGGAAAAGCTGACCAGACTTGTCCTTCAGCTCGCCCGCGACATGCCTCTTTTCGTCCCCTCCATCAGGGATAATCCGCGTGCGGCAGCAGGAGCCGATCTGACGGCCATGCTCGGCAGCCACGCCAGAGCGGAGAACAGTCTGGAAGAAGCAGTTCATGATGCCGCACATGCGGCACGGGGGAAACCCGTACTGGTGTGCGGTTCCCTCTATCTGCTCTCGGAATTGTTTGAAATGTGGCCCGAACTGCTGGAACCTGCCCGGCAGAACTTCTGAACGAACGGCAACCGGACAGGGCCACGACCTGCCAACAAGCCAAGTTACGACCTCTCTGATGTCGGAACGGGAGATGCCATGACGTCATTATTCCGCCATCTTCCATCAGTGGACATATGTCTGCACTGGCTGGAAGAACGTTTTTCTCAGACGCCGCACGGTGTGCTTCTCGAATGCTGCCGTGCAGTTCTGGACGGACTGCGAGAAGACATCCGATCCGGACAAGTGACGGACCCCTCGGCTCTGAGCTCCGAAGCCGTCCGGAACCGCCTGGTCCTTGCCGTACGACGGAAGGAAAAGGCAAATTTCCGGCGCGTCATCAACGGAGCGGGCGTCGTTGTACATACGAATCTCGGCCGTTCCGTTCTTGCAGAAGAAGCGCAGAAAGCCGTGCATATCGCGGCCTCCGGCTACAGCAATCTTGAATTCAATCTCGAAACCGGGGAAAGAGGCAGCCGCATCAGCCTGGTGGAAGAGCTGCTGTGCGGACTAACGGGTGCGGAAGCGGCCCTTGTCGTGAACAACAATGCCGCAGCCGTGCTGCTCATGCTCGATACGCTCTGCAAAGGCGGAGAAGTCATCCTCTCCCGCGGACAGCTTGTGGAAATCGGAGGAAGCTTCCGTATTCCCGACGTCATGGAACGAAGCGGTGCAACGCTGCGGGAAGTCGGCACCACCAACCGGACGCACCTGACCGACTACGAGAAAGCGCTCTCGGAGCAGACTCGCGCCATATTGTGGGTTCACCCCTCCAACTACCGCATCATAGGGTTTCACTCCAGCGTTCCGGCCTCCGATCTGGCCGATCTTGCCCATGCTCACGGACTTCCCCTGCTGGAGGATCTCGGCAGCGGCAGTCTCATGGACTTCTCCCGCTGGGGCCTGCATGATGAGCCTACCGTTCCGGAGGTGCTCCGCCAGGGAACGGACGTTGTTACCTTTTCCGGTGACAAGGTCCTTGGCGGACCGCAGGCGGGCATCATTGTAGGAAAGAAAATCTATGTCGATCAGATGAAGAAGAATCAGCTTCTGCGCGCTCTGCGCTGTGACAAGCTGACGCTGGCAGCCCTGGAGGCGACGCTTCGTCTGTATCGGGACCCCGAAGACGCCCGCCGCCGCGTACCTACCGTACGACGACTGACCATGACCGCCGGGGAACTGCTTGTTCGAGCTGAAAAATTGCGGGACATTCTGACCGAAGAACTGGCCGGTCTGGCGGAATGCTCTCTGAAAAACGATTTTTCCCGCGTAGGCGGCGGCGCCTTTCCTGAACAGGGAATGCCCACCACACTGGTCTGTGTGCGGCCTGAACGCATGTCTGCAGCACAGCTGAAAAAACATCTGCTTGCAACCGAACCTCCGCTTGTGGGCAGACTGGAAGACCCTTTCTTTCAACTGGATCCGAGGACCATGGAAGAGGAAGACTTCCTCGACGCGGCACGCGTTCTGAAAGAAGTACTGCAGACCTCCGGTACCCGAGTTCTCCCTTGACACCGACTCTCCGGACTCCCGGAAAAACTTCATCCTTATAAAGTACAAGAGGTCATCATCATGGACAAGCTTGCCTCATCTCCCAAATCAGGCTGGGAAATCTATCGGTCGAAGGAACACCGTCAAGCCATGTATGCCCTGGCAGACGACTACATCCGCTTCATTTCCGACTGCAAGACTGAAAGGGAAGCCGTATCCGGCGTCGTCGAACGCCTGCAGCAGGCGGGATATGCCGAAGGATTCGGAACCGATAAGGCTTGGCAGACTCTGCACGGCAAGGCCGTGTTCGTGGCACGCAGAGGACGCAGACCTCTTGCCGACGGCATCCGTCTCATCAGTGCCCATACCGACAGTCCCCGACTTGATCTCAAGCAGCATCCTCTCATCGAGCAGGTCGGCGTCGGTCAGGCCAAGACGCATTACTACGGCGGCCTGCGCAAATATCAGTGGTTTGCCCGCCCGTTGTCCATACACGGCGTCATCGTGAAGATCAACGGGGAAAGTCTCCGTGTCCGTCTCGGCGAAAAAGAGACGGAACCTGTCTTCACCATTGCCGATCTGCTGCCTCATCTGGCTCACAAGGACGGTTCGCTCAAACTCTCCGAAGCCTTTGATGCGGAAAAGCTCAACATCATTCTCGGTCATGAACCCGTGCTTTCCGACGAAGACAAGGAAGAGGACAAAGCGCCAAAGGAAGCCGTGAAGGCCAGAATTCTCCAGCTTCTCAACGAAAAGTACGGTATCCGCGAAGACGATCTCATCTCTGCCGAACTTGAGGCCGTGCCTGCCGGTCCGGCGCGCTATGTGGGACTCGACAAGGGCATCGTCGGCGGCTACGGCCAGGACGACCGCATCTGCGTCTACACGGCGCTTCGTGCCCTCCTTGATGCGGAAGATCCGGAATATACTTGCTGCCTCATCTTCTGGGACAAGGAAGAAATCGGCTCCGACGGCTCCACCGGTGCAAGTTCCCGCTTTTTCCAGTACTGTGTGGAGGACATGGCGGCCGCATGGGAACCGGAAACCCCGTTCCGCAAAATCATGATGAACTCGAAGGCGCTCTCCGGCGACGTGCACGCTGCTGTTGATCCCGACTGGCAGGACCGCCACGAACTCAAAAACTCCGCCTTCTTCGGTTACGGTGTGGCTTTCTGCAAATTTACGGGTTCCCGTGGCAAGTACGGAGCCAATGATGCTCATCCGGAATATCTGGGTTGGATACGCGGCATTCTCGATGCCAGAAACATCCCGTGGCAACTGGCAGAACTCGGCAAGGTGGACGTGGGCGGAGGCGGCACCGTGGCACTGTTCCTTGCCGCCTACGGCATGGACGTGGTGGACGCAGGCCCCGCGCTTCTCGGCATGCACAGTCCCTTCGAACTTTCCTCCGTACCGGACATCTACTCCACGAAACTCACCTATCAGGCCTTTCTTGAAGCCAAATAACTTCTGTAACCACAAAAACTCTGCCGTATGAAAGAGGATGCCGCTCCGGATTCGGAACGGCATCCTCTTTCATACTCTGCTTCCATCAGGCAAAATCTCATCCGGCCACATTTCTCTTCTGCCCGGCTCCAGAGCTTACGGAGGAGGAATAGACGCCCTCTTCGGAAAATGTTGTCTGCGCCGAGGGGCAGTGCCGAAGATAGAGGTACGTTGCCGCATCTTCCCGTCACTTCTCATGGAAAAACATTAAAGCCGCATTGAACCAGGACTCAAAAAAAAAACGGACGCGCATGCCGACCATGCGCGCCCGTTCGGGGAATCGGATGTACAGAAGAAGATGCCGGAGAAAAACTCCGGCATCATTTCATGCTGTTACAGAGCCTTCTTGTAGATGGCCGCCACGGCAGCGTCGGTCATGATACGCGGGTTGGTCAGACCGCAGGCGTCCTTCTGAGCATTGGCGGTCATGATCGGGATATCTTCCTCGCGCACTTCCTTGCCGTACTTCTTGCCGAGGGCGATGAGGCCATCGGGGATATTCACATCGCGGGACAGTTCGCGAATGGCCTTGACGGCAGCTTCAGCGGACTCGTTGGCGGTGTAACCTTCGGTGCGTTCACCGAGCAGCTTGGCGATGCGGCCGAAACGGCGGCGGGCAGCGATGAGGTTGTATTCGCAGACGTAGGGAAGCAGAATGGCGTTGCATTCACCGTGGGGCAGATTGTAGAAGCCGCCCAGCTGATGAGCCATGGCATGAACATGACCGAGGCTGGCGTTGTTGAAGGCCATGCCGGCAAGGTATTCAGCATAGCACATGCCTTCGCGGGCTTCCTTGTCCTGACCGTTGGCAACGGCGCGACGCAGATAACGGTTGATGTATTCGATGGCCTTTTCAGCGCAGGCGTCCGTCATGGGAGTGGCAGCGGTGGATACATAGGCTTCCACGGCGTGAGTCAGAGCATCCATGCCGGTAGCGGCGGTCAGGGAAGGCGGCATACCCATCATGAGAACGGGGTCGTCAATGGCGACGCTGGGAGTGCAGCGCCAGTCGACGATGGCCATCTTAACCTTGCGGGCAACGTCGGTGATGATGCAGAAGCGGGTCATTTCCGAAGCGGTACCGGCAGTGGTGTTCACAGCGACGTAGGGAGGGAAGGGCTTGCTGGACTTGTCCACGCCTTCGTAATCCTGAATCTTGCCGCCGTTGCTGACGAGGAAGCCGACGCCCTTGCCGCAGTCATGGGAGCTGCCGCCGCCGAGGGTGATGAGGCTGTCGCAGTTATTTTCCTTATAAACGGCGGCTGCGTCTGTAACATTCTGATCTGTGGGGTTCGGAACGGCGCCGTCAAAGACAACATAGGAGATGCCGCCTTCATCGAGAATGTCAGTGATCTGCTTAAGGATACCGCAGGCGACGATACCCTTATCCGTTACTATAAGAGGATGCTTGGCGCCAAGGCTCTTCAGACGGTTGGGGATTTCCTTACTGCAGTTAGGACCGACGAGAGTCACAGTAGGAATAAAGAAGGAAGTGATCTGTCCCTGGTACATGCATTTGACATCAGTGCTCATAGTAACTCCTTGATAGCATTGCTTAGCGGAAGGATAAGAGACTTGTACTGTATTTGTCCTACGGCAGCACGGTGAAAAAGTCAAAGGTTCTGAAAAAATAAAAAAAGAACTTTTTCATTTCAAAATTAAGTATAAAAAATAATCAATTATTACAATATGTTTTCATGTTATATTAAAAACAATTCTCAAACTTTTTCCGTTCTATTTCAAAATTCCATTTCAAAATTATTTTCTGATTTTCTTTCTTGTTCCATTTGTATGAGTCCGTCACTTTCGCCTTTTCCTTTTTGTCGTTGATATCATAATATATTGGAACAACATCAAAAATGATATATTCCGACGCATATAACCGCAGACTGAATCCGTATGAACGCAATCTTATCTACATCAATAATAATATAATAATACGGTATTCCATATGGACAGGCAGACGAAAGTCTCCTCTTTTTGAGCGTCGGCTTGCATCGAATGCGGAAACTGTCTATGCCTCTTGAAAGGAGACCGACTCTTGGGTTATAAGAAAAAAAACCGGAATCGCAGATAACGGCAACCTTTCGCCCTCTATCCGCATTCTAAAAAAAACGGAGATAGGATCATGCGTCGCATACTTCTTACCTGTGCTCTTCTGACAGCTCTTGTCGCCCCTGCTTCCGCAGCCGTGGATACCAGCAAACTGCAGCTTCCAGGTGATCTTACGCTTGAACAGGCGCAGAAAGTCGTGGATGGCGCGCTTGCCTTCGCCAAGAAGCAGGGCGTTCCCATGAACATCACCGTCATTGATGCCGGCGGTAATCTCAAGGCGTTCTGCCGCATGGACGGCGCATTTCTCGGCAGCATAGATGTTTCGATGAAGAAGGCCAAGACGGCCCGCATGTTCAACATGTCCAGCGCCGAACTCGGCGCAGCCGCTCAGCCCGGCGGAGAGCTGTACGGCATCGAGGTGACAAACAACGGTCTTGTGATCTTCGGCGGAGGCGAGCTGCTCAAGGACAAGAACGGCGTGATCGTCGGCGCCATCGGCGTCAGCGGCGGCACCGTGCAGGAAGACACAAACGTGGCCAAGGCCGGCGTGGCATCCCTGAACAATTAATCCGTACTTCCGGGGCAGCAACGCTTCCCCCGACACAGCAGCCGACCTCACCGTCGGCAGTCAAGGGCGGATGCCTCCCCGGCACCCGCCCATTTTTTTAAGCAACGCCGGAAAACTGCGAACGCAATTCCATCCCTCACGCTCTCAGCCGAAGGAGTCCCCATGGATATCATTGCCGCACTGGAACAAAGACGAAGCATCCGTGCCTACACGAAACGCCCCGTGGAAAAGGAAGTCCTGGACCGGCTCCTTGCTCTTGCCGTCAAGGCTCCTACCGGTTCAGGTCTGGAACCCTGGGGATTCGTGATTCTTCAGCGACGGGAGGAAATCGACGAACTGTCGGAGCGCATCAAGGCAAAAGTTCTGGAACATATCGACAGATATCCGGAATTTTCCCAGTATGAGGACTGGCTGAGAAACGAGAAGTATCACATCTTCAACCATGCCGGCACAGGGATCGTCATCTACGGAGACGACCATTCTCCGTGGTATGTCTACGACTGCACGCTTGCCGCCGGCAACATCATGCTGGCAGCCGCAAGCGAAGGACTCGGCTGCTGCTGGATAGGCTTTGCCAGAGTTCTGCTTGATGATGACGACTTCAAAAAAGCGCACGATGTCCCGGATTCATTTCATCTTGTGGCGACCTTGAGTCTGGGGTATGCCGCCGTCAGCGTTCCCCCCTGCCACCGAAAGCCTCCCGTCATCTTCAGCCATACCCGCTGAGACGGACGGCAACGAACACGAGGACGGTCACGAAAAAGGCAGAAGAAAAAAAAAGCGTGATTGTTTTTTCTCTTCCTTGACGAAAAAAAAAACTCGATCCTATGCTGCAGTCAAAGAGGAATTCTCCAACACCCATGACTGCATAAAAGGAGCACGGCATGTTTCGTTTTCTGCGTGTCAACATGGCCACCAAAAGCTGCGTATTTGAAGACATTCCCGAAGAATACGCCGGCCTTGGCGGTCGTGCACTGACGTCCACCATCGTTGCCCGCGAAGTGAACCCCATCTGCACTCCGCTCGGACCGCACAACAAACTGGTCTTTGCCCCCGGTCTGCTGGGAGCCACCAACAGCCCCAACTCCAACCGCATTTCCGTCGGCTGCAAGAGTCCGCTCACCGAAGGCATCAAGGAATCCAACTCCGGCGGACAGCCCGGCGGCCATCTGGCCAAGCTCGGCATTCTGGCCATCATCGTGGAAGACATGGCTACCGAAGGCGAATGGTGGCAGCTTGAAATCAGCAAGGACTCCGCCAGGCTCGTTCCCTCCACCGTGGCTGGTCTGAACAACTTCGACGCCGTGAACAAGCTGGTGGAACAGTACGGCAAGGAATGCAGCTACGTCACCATAGGCAGAGCCGGTGAATTCAAGCTCACCGCCGCCAGCATCGCCTTCACGGATCGCGAGCTTCGTCCCCAGCGTCATGCCGGTCGCGGCGGCGTCGGCGCCGTCATGGGTTCCAAGGGCCTGAAGGCCATCATCATCAATCCCGAAGGCGGCAAGAACCATCCTCTCGTGGACGAAGAAGCCTTCAAGGCTGCCTCCAAGCGCTTTGCCAAGGCTCTCACCAGCCATCCCATCACGGGCAAGGGTCTGGCCGAATACGGTACTGCCGTACTCGTGAACATTCTGCACGAAGCCGGCGGTCTTCCCACCCGCAACTTCACCTGTGGTCAGTTCGAACATCATGAAGCCGTGTCCGGCGAAATGATGAACAAGGTCACCAAGGAACGCGGCGGCGAAGGCGCCGTGGCCCACGGCTGCATGAGCGGCTGCATCATACGCTGCAGCGGCATTTTCCCCGACGAGAAAGGCAAGTTCAAGAGCAAGTGGCCCGAATACGAAACCCTGTGGTGCTTCGGACCTCACAGCAACATCGACGACCTTGATCTCATCTGCACCTTCGACCACATGTGCGACGACTTCGGCGTCGACACCATCGATGTGGGCGTGGCCATCGGCGTGGCCATGGCC
>USNI01000040.1 GCA_900555975.1 uncultured Desulfovibrio sp.
AGCCGGGCAAAGAGAGACGCGGACATGACGCAGAAGATGCGGACAGGAGAACGTCCGACACGTCGATCCTGCGCCGCAGACAGACGTTCCGGAATGTGCCGGAGCCTCGGGCGTCCGTCGTTTTCGAGAACTCGCGCCCGCGGAGATTGCCGCATAAAAGAAGAGCCGCCCTTCCGGGCGGCTCTTCCGCTGTATGGAGGATGCGCGGCGGGAGAAACCGCGCTCCGAGTTATCGATTACTCATAGCGGGGCTTTCTCTTCAGGTGCTTGCGGAACCATCCGGTTACCGAGCAGATGACCACGAAGAAGGTGGGGATGAAGAAGATGCCCAGCGTCGTGGCGCACACGGTGCCCCAGAACACGGCCGTGCCCACGGCATGCTGGCTGGCTGCGCCGGCGCCCGAGGCCGACATCATGGGCAGCACGCCCAGACCGAAGGCCAGGGAGGTCATGAGAATGGGGCGCAGACGGAGTCGGCAGGCTTCCACGGTGGCGTCGATGAGGCTTCGACCCTCGGCCTGAAGGTTTCGTGCGAATTCCACGATCAGAATGGCGTTCTTGGACGAGAGGCCCATGACGGCCAGAATGCCGACCTGGAAATAGACGTCGTTGGTCAGATCCTTCAGATAGGTGCCGAGCACGGCACCGAGAATGCCGAGCGGTATGACGAGCAGCACGGCGAAGGGGATGGACCAGCTTTCGTACAGAGCGGCAAGTGCCAGGAACACGACCAGCACGGACAGGCCGTAGAGCATGGCCGTCTGGGAACCGGCCATCTTTTCCTGATAGGAGAGTCCCGTCCACTCCATGCCGAAGTCGTTGCCGAGCTTTCTGACTTCCTCTTCCATGATGGCCATGGCTATGCCGGAAGCCACGCCGGGCACCGGTTCGCCCTGATATTCAAGGGAGGGCATGGCGTTGTAGCGCTGCAGCACGGCGGGGCCGAAGCTCCAGTCCGTGGTGAACACGGCGTTGAAGGGAACCATTTCGCCGTTCTGGTTGCGGAACTGGATGCGGTTGAGGCTTTCGGGGTTTCTGCGCACGTCGGCATCGCCCTGTATGTACACCTTCTTCACGCGTTCGTTGTGCACGAAGTCGTTCACGTAGGAGCCGCCGAGCATGGTGGAAACGTCGGAGTTCACGCTGGAGAGGGTCAGGCCCATGCTGGTGGCCTTGGTGTTGTCCAGATGAATGTTGAACTGCGTGATGTCGTCCATGCCGGTGGGGCGGATGTAGGCGATCTGCGGGTTGGCGAAGGCCGAACCCATGAGCTGTCTGCCCGCTTCCATCAGCTTTTCATGGCCTACGCCGCCTCTGTCCTGCAGTTCCATCGTAAAGCCGTTGGTCATGCCGAGGGAGATGATGGCCGGAGGAATGGAGGCGATGAACTGGCCGTCCAGAATGCCCGCGAACTTCTGACGGATGCGGGCGGCCACGGAGGCGGCGTCCTGACCGGGCTTGGTGCGTTCGGAGTAGTCCTTGAGCTTCACGAAGCCCATGCCGGTGTTTTCGGAAATGCCGCCCATGCCGAAGCCGGCCACGAACATGAAGGATTCAACGCTGTCCGTTTCTTCGTTGAGCACGTAGTCGGAGACCTTCTGGAACTGTTCGGTGGTCTGCTTGAGGGTGGCGTTCGGGGGCATCTGCAGCATGGTCATGACGGCGCCCTGGTCTTCCGAAGGCAGGAAGGAGGTGGGCAGCTGCTTGTACACGAAGCCGAGTCCGCAGACGAGGGCGACGTAGATGATCATGAGTCTGCCGCCGCGCTGCACGAGGGCGTGCACGCCGCCGGCATAGCGATGCTGGTTCTTGGCGAACATGCGGTTGAACCAGCCGAACAGACCGTGCTGCGCGCCCTGAGAGTGGGGCTTGAGCAGACTTGCGCACAGCGAGGGGGTAAGAATGAGGGCCACGAGCACCGACAGCGTCATGGCGGACACGATGGTCACCGAGAACTGCCGGTAGATCACGCCCGTGGAGCCGCTCATGAAGGCCATGGGCAGGAACACGGCGGAGAGCACCACGCCGATGCCGATCAGCGAGGAGCTGATCTGATCCATGGATTTTTCGGTGGCGGTCACGGGGTCGAGGTGCTCTTCCTCAATCACGCGTTCTACGTTTTCGACGACGACGATGGCGTCGTCCACGAGCAGGCCGATGGCAAGCACCATGGCGAACAGGGTCAGAGTGTTGATGCTGTAGCCGAAGCCCAGCAGCACGCCCATGGTGCCGAGAAGCACGACGGGCACGGCGATGGTGGGAATGATGGTGGCGCGGAAGCTCTGCAGGAAGAGCCACATGACGAGGAACACCAGGATGATGGCTTCCACGAGGGTCTTCACCACTTCCTCGATGGAGGCGATGACCGGGGGCGTGGTGTCGAAGGCCAGTTCGTAGGCCATGCCGTCGGGGAAGTAGTGGGAGAGTTCCTCGATCTTGGCCTTCACGAGGTTGGCGGTTTCCAGGCCGTTGGCGCCGGGGGCGAGGGTCACGCCGATGCCGGAGGCGGGATGGCCGTTGTAGAAGGAGGTGATGCCGTCCATTTCCGTGCCCATGGACACGCGGGCCACGTCGCGGATGTGCACGCGTTCGCCGCTTTCGGTCACCTTGAGAAGCACGTTCTCGAATTCTTCGGCGTTGCGAAGCAGGCTCTGGGCCTTGATGATGACGTTGAGGGCCTGATCGTTGGTGCCGCCGATGATGTTGGCGCCGAGCTGACCGGCCGTGACTTCCGCGTTCTGCGCGGAAATGGCGGTGCGCACGTCGGAAGGCGTGAGCTTGTACTTGGCGAGCTTGTCGGCATCGAGCCAGATGCGCATGACGTACTTGCCGCCGAAGACCTGCACGGTACCGACGCCCTGCGTACGGCTGAGTTCGTCCTTGATGTTGGTGCTGATGTAGTCGGCGAGGTCGATGTCCTGCTGGCTGTTGTCCGGCGAGTACAGGGTGATGACCATGAACATGTTGTCATTGCCCTTGGACACGGACACGCCCACGTTCTGCACGGCGGCGGGCAGCTGCGACTGCACCTGCTGCACCTTGTTCTGCACCTGCATGTGGGCCACGTCGGGATCGGTGCCCACTTCAAAGGTGAGGGTGATGGTGGACATGCCGGAGGAGTCGGACTTCGACTGCATGTAGATCAGGTTGTCGATGCCGGTCATGTTCTGTTCGATGATCTGGGTGACGGTCTGATCCACGGTGGTGGGGGAAGCGCCCGAGTACCGCGTGTTGATGCGGATGGAAGGCGAGGCCACTTCCGGATACTGCGATATGGGCATGGTGAAGATGGCCAGCACGCCGAAAAGCATGGTGACGATGGCCAGCACCCATGCAAATATGGGGTGGTGAATGAAAAAGCGGGAAAGCATTACTTGTTGCCTCCGGAGGCCTGTTCAGCCTGCATGGCCTCTTCGCTCACAACCTGCACGGGCTGTCCGCCGCGCACATTGTATATGCCGTTCAGCACGATTTCGTCGCCGATCTTGAGTCCGTCGGTGACGTACCAGTCGTTGCCGATGGCATGGCTGATGGTGATGTTCTGCCGTTCCGCCTTGCCGTCTCTGACGACATAGACGTAGGGCAGGCCCTTCAAGTCGCGCAGAACGGCCTTCTGCGGAGCGAGAATGGCCTGAGAGTCCTGACCCATGACCACGCTGGTGCGCACGAAAAGGCCGGGCAGAAGTTCGCCGTCGGGGTTGGGGAATTCGGCGCGCATGGTGATGGTGTTGGTGGTCTGATCCACGTCCACGCCGGTGAAGTTCAGATGACCGGCGGCGGGATAGTAGGAGCCGTCGTGCATGGTGAGCGTGGCCTTGATCTGCGAGGGGTTCACGCTCTTCACGCTGCCGCCGCGCTCTTCAAACTGCTTCTTGAGGGAATACAGATCGTCGGAAGACTGGGAAAGCTCCACGTACATGGGGTCGATCTGATAGATGGTGGCAAGCGGCGTGGCCTGGCTGGCGGTGAGCAGCGCGCCCACGGAGAAGTTGCTGAGGCCGATGCGTCCGCTGATGGGGGCGCGCACTTCGGTGCGGCGGTAGTTGATTTCCGCGGAATCCACGGCGGCCTTGCAGGACTGCACGGAGGCTTCGGCCTGACGGAGGGTGGCCTTCACGTCGTCGTAGTCCTGCTGGCTCACGGACTTGGTCTTCAGCATGCTGGCGGTGCGGCGTTCGCGCAGCTTGGTCACGTTGAGGTTGGCTTCGGCGCTGGCGAGATCGGCCTTGGCCTTGTCGAGCGCGGCCTTGTAGGTGTCGGGTTCGATGCGGTAGAGCACGTCGCCTTCCTTGACCAGCGCGCCTTCAGTGAAGCAGCGTTCCTTGAGAATGCCGCCCACTTCGGGGCGCACTTCGGCCCAGCGGTAGGCCACGGTGCGGCCGGTGAGTTCGCGCTGAATGTCCACCTTGTGGGGGGTCATTGTCACGGTGGTCACGCGGGTCACGCGGGCCTGGGGAGCCTGGGCGGCGGCGGGTTCCTTCTTGTTTCGCAGCCGACAAGAAGGAAGGGAAGCGCCAGAAGAGCAGGCGCAAGCGTAAGAAGTCTGGCCATTATGATATGCTCCTTGAATACGAATACGGATGGAGTGGAGGATGAGGATTATTCCTGCCAGCCGCCGCCGAGTGCGAGGCATACTTCCGCGATGCTGACGAGGTGATTGGCATGGGCTACGGCAAGGGACTGCTGGGCGGTGAACAGATTGCTTTCCGCGGTGAGCAGGTCCAGATAGGAGGCGAATCCGTTGTCGTAGCGGGTGCGGGCATGCATGACGGCACGGGACAGGTAGTCCACCTGGCGGGTGAGGGCGCCTACGGAGTTGGCGTATTCCGTCTGGGAGACGAGCGCGTCGCGCACGTCCTTGAAGGCGTTCTGCACGGTGAGTTCGTAGGTGGCGACGGCGGCCTTCTTGGCGGCTTCGGCGCTGTCCACGGTGCGCTTGATGGTCCAGAAGTTCAGGGGCAGGCTTATGGCGCCGCCGAGGCTTGCATACTGGTTGGAGCTGCGCAGAACTTCGTTCAGTTCAAGACTCGCTCCGCCGAGCAGACCCGTCAGCGAGAAGGACGGGAAGAACGAGGCGCGGGCCGTTCCGATGTCGTAGTTGGCCGCCTGGAGATTGGCTTCGGCCTGACGGATGTCGGGACGGTGCTCCAGAAGATCGGACGGAAGACCGGAAGGCAGTGCGGGCGTCTTGTCGAGGGAGACCATGAGGGAGGCCGGAGCCTTGAGTCCGTCCATCTTCATGATGTCCGCAGGAGAGCGGCCGAGCAGCACGGCAAGCGAGGTCTCGGCGGCGTTCTTGGCGATGCGCGCCGTGGCCAGGGCGTTGCGGGCGGTCTCCACGTTGGCGCGGATGCTCAGGATGTCGAGATCGCTGATCTGACCGTTGTCGAAGCGGTTCTGATAGATCTTGAGCGAATCTTCGCGGTTCTTCAGCACGTCGCGCGCGATTTCCTCCTGCCAGGTATAGGCGCTCAGCCAGAAATAGGATTCCACGGTGCTCGCGGCCACAGTGAGGATCACGTTGTCGCGCGCGGCTTCGGTGGCCACCAGAGAGGCACGGGCGGATTCCGCGGCGTTCCAGTACTTGCCCCAGAAGTCGAGGGTCCAGCTTGCGGCGAGCGCGCCGGAGAACGTATGCGTGTTCTTGCCGCCGTTCTGCATCGCCACGCCGGACGTGCCGGAACGGGCCATGGTGCGCGTGCCGTCGGCCGAGGCGGACGGTACGGGCAGCAGCGCGTCGCGGGCGATGCCGAGTCCCGCCTGCGCCTGATCCACATTGGCCATGGCCTGATCAATGTTCTTGTTGTGCGCGAGGGCTTCTTCCACCAGAGCGTTCAGCGTCTCGTCGTGGAAGCGTTCCCACCACTTGGTCTGAAGCGCCTCCGACTGCGAGGCGATCCAGGTTTGCGGCATATCCATTTCCGGACGCTGATAGTCAGGGGCAAGGCTGCAGCCCGAAAGAATCAGCATAAGCGCCGGAGCAAGAATCGACAGCATTTTGACCATAAGGAGGCTCCTGTATCCTTTATGATGAGCAAGATGCCGGATAATCACGGACAAAGCACGGTTGCGGCCGAAAACGAAACCTGCGGAACCGGACTTTCCGGACCGGCAGCTCCCCTTTTTGGTAAAAGGGTGCGCATTCAGTTTGTGTGGACATACCGTATCTTTCTTGTTATAAAAAATCAAGAACCATCAAAAAAATGATGGTAACAAAAAGTTAATATCAAGAGAGAGAAGCACTTATGAATTGGACCATCGAACAGCTTCGAGCGTTTGTTACGGCCGCGGAAAAGGGGTCGTTCTCAGCGGCGGGAAGGGCGATGGGAAAGGCTCAGTCCGTGGTGAGCACGCATATCGCCATGCTGGAGGACAGCATAGGCATCGAGCTTTTTGACCGTTCGTCCCGCTCTCCCGTGCTCACGGAAGCGGGACGGGCGCTGCTGCCGGAAGCGAACGCCGTGCTGAGGCAGAGCCATCGTTTCGATTCCTGCGCCATTGCACAGTACAGCGGCGATGCCGTGCGACTCAACATCGTGGTCTGTTACGGCGTGCCGTTTCAGGGCATATCCGAATGCATTTTTTCTCTTTCGGAGCGTTATCCCTTCCTGAGCGGTACGTTTCACATTGTCTCGCTCGACAGCGTATGGAGTCAGGTCAGCGAGGGAAAAGCGCAGATCGGTATTGTTCTCGGACAGTTGCCTACCATAAAGAGCAACTGTGAGATGGTTTGTCTCGGTCAGATGCGCTATTGTCTGGTGGCGTCCCGGAACTCTGCCCTCGGCCGGATGAAGAAGGTGGACATGGAGGAACTGTCGCATTACCGCCAGATTGTGTTCAGCCGTGCCAACGCGCACAGTTACATTCTCAATTCCGAATACTGGGAGGTGAACGACGTGCTGGCCGCCATTTACTGGGCATCGCTGGGCATAGGCTGGGCGGCCGTGCCGCTGGGACTTGCGCAGCGCATCACCAGGGATGAATCCATGCATGATCTGGTGGTTCTCGACATGGATACCGTGGCCCTGATGACCCACAATATCTACCTTGTCTGGAACAATGCCTTCAGCCGGCGCGACATACTGGAAACATTCTGTAAGGATTTGAAAGAGTACTATCAGGCTGCCTTCGAGCAGGAAAACAACCTGTTCTGAGGAGGCAGGAGAGAAAATGACTGCCGTGCGCGGCGGAGGGCGGCACGGCAGAGTCCGCACCGACGGAGGCGTCGTCGGGATATGCGTGTCACAGAGAAGGTTCCGTTGATGAGACGGAGCCTTCTTTTTTTATGGACGATCGGAAGCGGGCATGCCGGCGGGCGACGGGAGGGCATCGTATCGGGACGGAGCATGCGCGCAGATCTGATGCCATCCATCATTAAAAAGGAGAAGCAGGCATCGGCAGAGAAGACGACTGCGGGAACATGACATCGGGAACGTCGGAACGAGAGGACGATAAAAAATCCGATATTTTTTGGGAAAAATATGGGGTCTGCAGGGGGAAAATATGGGAAAAACAGGGAATAGAATAATGATTTCAGGATACTAAAACAGTATTGCTTTATAATTTACAAAGCGCTTAAGAATGGATATAAGATTTTTGATAATTGATCTTCAAATCTCGATATATTTTCCTGTTAATTGGCTGATCACAAGGTTTTTATGATGTTTAACAGAATGAATAAGGGTACTTCACGATGACGGACGGCATGCTTCTGACGGTGGGACTGATCCTTCTGGCTGCGTGTGTTCCGTTTTTGAGGACGGAACCGGTATCTGGGAAAGACCGCTTCGTTTTTCCGTATCCGGCAGGAAGGGGGTACGGATGCCGTTCAGCGTCTGGTGACGCGTCTGGCGGTGACGTAGTAGCGGTCCCAGTAGTTGACGGAAAGGGATTCGATGCGCACGCGGGCAC
>USNI01000041.1 GCA_900555975.1 uncultured Desulfovibrio sp.
CGCCGGAAAGGCGGCCCCGCTTTTATCCGATATCACGGAAAAACTTATTTTCTCCTTGTCGGGAGTTCATGATGCTGTACTTCAGACCTTCGCTGCTGGGAAGTGTCGGCCTGGATGATGCCGAGCTGAAGAAAGACAGAACATCCTGTACCATCTTCGGTCCCTGCGGTGTCGGCAGAAAGGCGCTGTATCTGAGCAGTCTTTTTCTTGATCGTCGTTTTTACGTTCCGGCGGACAACGTGCGCCGGGCGTATAAGCGCGTCGCCATGAGCCGCGGGGGATTCACAGGCAAGGGAATATTCGGCTCCATTCCTTATCTGGTTGTGGAATACGGCAGAGGGGAAAGCGTTCAGTGCACCTTCAGGCATGAAGGACATGTGGATATGATGATCGCTGAGATCCAGCGGCGTTTTCCTCACATTGCGACCATGTCGGAAGCTGCGGCCAGAAAACTTGAAGAGGCACGTGCGGCGGAAGAGGCCAGATATAAGAAGGATCTTTCTGATACGGCTCTGGCAAGTCTCGATCAGCTGCGGCAGGCAAAGGCCTTCCTGGAAAAGCGTCCCGATCTGACGACCCGTCTGGCTGCGGCAAGCAAGGCAAAGCGAGTGGATCAGCTGACGAGTCCTACGCATAAATGGATAGCACTGGTCATCTTCTGTCTTGCCCTGCTTGCTTCCGCGTACGGAATCTGGGCATGGCTTTCCGGCACGGGAGATTACGGACTCTACATTACACTCGTCGGGCTTGCGGTGGTGTTTTTCTTTGCCGGGTCCAATGTGCTTCCCACGGCCCGCAACAACAGCAGAGCTGTTGCCGCCGGTCTAGACAGGGCAAGATCCGACATGGCAGCCTATACGGAACAGTATCCCGATTTTCCGCTTCCTGCCCGGTATGCGCATCCTGCGACGATTTCCAGAATGATACGGTCCATACGGGAGGGACGTTCCGAGACCATTCCCGAAGCCTATGAAGACATGAAGGCTGTCCTGCGAACCCTCAATTCCAGCGTTACGGTCAGTCAGACGGAATATGATGAGGTTGTGGCCATCAAGCCCATGTTTCTTCTTGAACACTATGAGTAGGCCTTTTGTTGTCTGAAAAGGAGGGGGCCGGAACGCCGGGCGTTCCGGCCCCCTGTGTTTTCGGGAGAATCCGTGCTCAGAGAAGAATGCAGACGGAGGATGCGGTTTTCTTTTCCCCTGTCCTGTGACAGAAGCATTTCGGCAGTTACGGGAGCTTGCACGAACAGGATTCCATTGGCGGAGACTGTCTGTTTTTTTTCGTATTTTTCATACCGAACCATTCCGGCGTCAGCGCAGACAGCCGTGAGCATGAAAACGTCCCGTGTTTCATTGAAACACGGGACGTTCTGTTCGGATAAATTGTTGTCAGTCTGTCGTCTTCACAGACTCTGAACCCGAGTCTTGTGTCTTCTTCGATGCGTCGGCGGATTCAGGATCAAGCTGCTTTCCTCTGCGGCGCAGAATGTAGGTATAGGCGGGGCCGGAAATCACGTAGCCGATCAGAATGAGAAAACAGAAAAGACGCGGGAGTGAAAACACCATGCTGAGCACGATGAGCGTTGCGACCATGGTCTGGAACGGATGTGCCTTGATGAATCCGAATTCCTTGAAGGAGAAGTAGCGCACACGGCTGACCATGAGCAGCGGCACTATGACGGAGATGATCAGGGTCAGGCCCGGAAGGACGGGCATGAGGAAATCGGGATAATAAGGCATGAACAGAACGAATGTGGCCAGAACGCAGGCACAGGCGGGACTGGGCAGCCCCACGAAGAACCTCTTGGACGTAGTGGAGACACCGACGTTGAAACGGGCGAGCCTGAGGGCGGCGCAGCCGCAGAAGAGAAAAGCGACGGCCAGTCCGAGACGACCGAATGTGTGCAGCTGCCAGGCATAGGCGAGCAGTCCCGGCGCGACACCGAAGGTTATGTCATCGGCCAGAGAGTCGTATTCGATGCCGAACTGACTGGCCGTACCGGTCAGACGCGCCACCTTGCCGTCAAGTCCGTCCATGGCAGCGCCGATGAGTATGGCCCAGGCAGCCATGTCGAATTGATCGCTGAAGGCTAGGATGATGCTGAAAAAGCCGGCGAAGAGACTGGCTGTCGTGAAAAGGTTCGGCAGAATATAGACGCCGCGGGAGATGGGCTTGTTGGGATCGCGCATGAGAGCCTCTCTTACGCTTCTTCGGAAGCGGACTTCTTAGCCAGAACTGTCTGACCGGCAAAGACATTTTCGCCGATGGAGACGGCTGGAGTATAGTCGGCGGGCAGATAGACGTCAACGCGGGAACCGAAACGTATCATGCCGAAGCGCTGTCCTCGTTTCAGCACGTCGCCTGATTCGGCATGGGGAACGATGCGGCGGGCAATGAGACCGGCTATCTGCACGAAGGTCCAGCTGTCATGGTTTTCATCGTTCATCTGCCAGAGGCACTGTTCGTTGTCGGTGGAGGCCTTGTCCAGCGCGGCATTGAAGAATTTTCCGGGGATGTAGCGGATATTCGTCACTGTTCCGGCGACGGGAGCGCGGTTCACGTGGACGCTGAAGATGTTCATGAAGATGGAGATGCACTGTCTGTTTTCGCCGCTCATGGGATCGGTACGAGACTCGATGCGTACGATGCGCCCGTCGGCGGGGCTGACGGCAATGCCGCTTTCCTGGGGAACGACGCGTTCCGGATCGCGGAAGAAGTGGACGGCAAACCACAGGGCTATAAGCGCGATCAATGTCACGGGCCACCAGTCGAGAATGGCGGTGCAGAGAGACAGAACCGTAAGCAGGCCGATGACGGGGGCGCCTTCAGGCGCGAGACTTATGCTGGGCTTGTTCATCAGAGACTCCTTTGAGATTGGGAACATGCTCCGGAACTGGAAGGGCGTCGGGGAAAAAAGGGAATCCTTGACAAGGACCGATGGTCAGGTCTCTTCCGGATGAAAGATGAGAGTGCCCGGCAGCATATAGTCTGCCGGGCACTGACGTTAATCCTTGCGCTTCAGAATGACAACGTGCTTGAGTGCCCCTTCGCCGGAACTGCGGGTCTGCACTTCGGGATCGTCCTGAAGAGCCAGATGGATGACTCTTCTCTGATAGGCGCTGAGAGGCCGTGTCGTCTGCACCTTGCCCGTGGCCTTGACCTTTTCCGCAAGACTCAGAGCCAGTTCCTGGAGTCTGGAGTCCTGCCGCATGTGATAATTCCCCGCATCGACCTGCAGGCGGACCTGAGAACCCATGGCTCTCGTGATCATGCGGGATGCCAGATACTGCACCGCGGCGAGGTTCTGTCCGTCACGACCGATGAGAAGACCGGTATCCTCGCTCTTGACGGATACCTGAACCCGATCGTCGCCGATTTCCAGCGAGAGATCCACGGTCGCCGGTTCGGCGTCCAGAATAGGGGCCACAAGGCGGCTGATGATGTTCTTCGTGACTCCGGCCAGCTGTTCCTGATCCAGTTCCGCCAGCGGAATCCGGGGCAGAGTGCTTTCCAGAGCGTCGGCGTCATCGTTTCTGGGAGCCGGGTCTTTGCGGGTGTTCCCGCGGGACTGGCGATTGCGTCTGCCTTTGGGGGCTTCTTCCGGGAGATCTTCTGAGCGTTCCTGATGTTCTTCGGGAGCGGGAGCAGCATCCTTCCGGTCAGCGGGCTGTTCTGCGGTCAGTGCGGGCACGCCGGCCGTGCGGATGGCGGGAAGAACCTTTTCTTCGGAGGACGGAGAGCCTGTCTCTTCCCTGTCGCGTTCCTGCCTGGATTCACGGTTTTCCTTGCGGGCTTCCTTCTGCTCTTCCTTCTGGGACTCCGTGCCGTCCGATTTTTCTCTGCGGCGTTCATTGCGTCCGCGGCGACGACCTTCCTGACGTTCGGACTTCTCCTGCTGAACGCCGGACTGCATGAAGTCCGGCAGGGTGGCGAGTCTTGCCCGTATTTTTGCCTTGCGTGCTCCGACGATGCCGAAGATGCCCGTTTTCGCATCTTCGATGATCTCTATTTCCAGCTTTTCCCTGGGAACATCAAAGTAGCTGCATGCTTCCGCGATGGCAGCATCCAGTGTTTTTCCGAGAAACTCTTTGGAATCACTCATGTCTTTCCCCTGCTATCTGGTTTTGCGCAGGGTCCAGGACTGCTGGATGATGGACAGAATGTTGTTGCAGAGCCAGTACAGCACGAGACCGGAGGGGAAGTTGATGAACATGACCGTGAACACCACGGGCATGATCATCATGATCTTGCGCTGCTGGGGATCACCCATGGCGGGGCTGAGCCACTGCTGGAGGAACATGGTGGCGCCCATGACGAGCGGGGTGATGTAGAAGGGATCCTTCACGGAGAGGTCGGCCAGCCAGAGCATGTCGGTGCCGGGCAGGTAGGTGATGAAGGAGGCATGACGCAGTTCAATGCAGTTCAGCAGGGCCTGGTAGAGAGCGACGAACACGGGCAGCTGGATGAGAATGGGCAGACAGCCGCCCATGGGGTTCACGCCGTAGGTCTTGTAGAGCTGCATCATCTCGCGGCTGAGAGCTTCCTTGTCGTCCTTGTACTTCTCCTGCAGCTGCTTCATCATGGGCTGCAGCTTCTTCATCTGCTCCATGGACTTGAAGCTCTTGCGGGACAGCGGCCAGAACACGATCTTGATGAGAACGGTCAGCAGAATGATGGCCAGGCCCCAGTTGCCGAGGAAGCTTTCGAAGATGGTGAGCAGCTTGAGCAGCGGAACGGCAAGGAAGGAGAAGATACCCATATTGATGGAGGACTTCAGATCGTTGGGCGCGGCGTCGAGCAGATCGCGGCTCTTGGGGCCGAGCCACCATGCCGTATGCAGCTCGGAAGGCTGATCCGCATTCAGCGTGATGTCCTGAAGTTCCACGGCGGCGCGCCATACGCCGCCGTCGGTGATGCGTCCCTTGAACACGGTGTTCTGACCGGTTTCGGGCAGGACGGCGGACAGGAAGTAGTTGGTCATGAGGCCGGCCCAGTAGATGTCTCCGGAGCTCATGACGCCTTCATTGGTGAGATCTTCCACGTCCGTATCCCGTTCGAGCGAGCCTTTGAGATTCCAGGCCATGCTCATGGCGTCGTAGTTGCTCTTGCCGCTGAGATCGGTGGCGCCCAGGCTGTAGGACACGCGGGCTGCACTGGTGGGAGTGGCGGAAGTGAGCGTGACCTTCTCGTCCATAAGATAGGTGTCGGCGTGGAAGGTGATGGCGCGGCTGATGCGGATGCCGTTCATTTCGCCGACAAAGGTGAGCGTGGCATCGCCCGTTTCAAGCGTGATGTCGGAACCGTCGAAGCTCCACTGACCCATGTTCCAGGAAGGCTGACCGTTGATGAGCAGGCCCATGGGAGCCACGGTGGCGGCCGCAGGAGAGACCATGTTGAACAGGGGAGATCCGGGTTCGATGGAGGCATTGTAGTTCTTCAGCTTGAAGGACTGAAGCACGCCACCGCCGGAATGGAATACGGCTTCATAGAGGGGTGTCCACGCGGACTTCCCGGCCTTCGGAAGGAACGAACTTCGCCGCCGGGATTACGGGCGCGGCGGGAGCTGCGGGCTGAGGCTCGGCCTGAGGCTGCTGTTCCGTGGCCACGGGCTGAGGCTGAGCGGGAATCCAGCCCATATATTCGGAAAGCGCCTGCCAGCCGAACAGCAGGACGATGCAGATGACGACGGAAATGATGAGGCGACGGTTATCCATGACGTTCCTGAGAGTCTGCGTCGTGCGCAGAGGGATGAGCGTTTGAAAGGGGGGGCACAGGATCAAAGCCTCCCGGATTGCCGGGATGGCAGCGCAGGATGCGCCTTGCGGCCAGCCACAGTCCTTTGACGGGACCATGTATTTCTATGGCCTGGATGGCGTAGGTGGAACAGGAGGGATAGAAGCGGCAGCAGGGAGGATACAGCGGCGAGATGCAGCGCTTGTAGAACCGGATGGGCAGAATGAGAATCCGCTGGGCGAGAGTCATGCCGCATCTCCGGAAGGTTCGGAAGCACGGACCTGATCGACTGCAGCCGGGGCAAGCTCGGCAAACAGGGGCAGAAGTTCGGTTTCCGCGAGGCTCAGACTGAATTTGTCGGCACGCAGATGTTTTTTTGGCGTGACGACGATGTCCAGAGAGGGCATCTCATGCTGGTGCAGGCGGAAGAAGGCGCGAAGCACGCGCTTTATGCGGTTCCTGGCAACGGCATTGCCGCATTTTTTTGTGACAGCAAGCCCGAGACGCCCGATTCCGGCATGGTCGGAATGACGGGCGAACACGACGAAGTATTTCGTGAACAGACGCGTTCCTCCGCTGTAGCAGGCGGTATATTCCGCCCGGCGGGTGATGCGTCGTTCTCTGGGCCAGGTCAGTGACATGGAAGACGATCCATGCTGCGCTTGACGGATTTTAAACGCAAAATGTGGGCGTGGCGAAACGCCGCGCCCGAAACATTTGCATGGTCTGCCCGGAAGCTTCCGCACGGCGGAAACATGCCGGGAAGCGCACCGCTGAGTTAGGCGGACAGGCTCTTGCGGCCCTTGGCACGACGGCGGCTGATAACGGCGCGACCGTTGGGAGTGCTCATGCGGGCGCGGAAGCCGTGAGTACGCTTTCTGCTGATCTTGCTGGGCTGATACGTTCTTTTCATGACGCGCGGTCTCCTTAGTGAGATTGGAACATTCGGGTATAGCGCTCCTTGCCTCTTCCGTCAAGTCGGAAAGGCCGGGGGCGCATCTCAAGCTTCCCATAGGAGGGACGCTGCAAGGCCTATGTGTATGCCGACGGATGATTCCGGGCAAGCATTTAAAAGGGGCTTTTTCATTTTTTTTGCCGCATTCCGCCGCCGTGCGGCCGTGCCGTGCGGATGACAAAGACGTCGTTTGCGCATAGACTGCCCCGACAGACAGGCCGCTTCTGCGGCAAAAAGGAGCACTCATGCAGGGCGTCCCGGTTCTCCGCGTTGCGGCCATACACGATCTTTCCGGTTTCGGCAGAGCTTCTCTGACCGTGGCCATCCCCATTCTTGCGACCATGGGCATTCAGGTGTGTCCGCTGCCCACGGCGGTACTTTCCTCACAGACGTCCGGAGTCGACGACTTCACCTTTCTTGATCTCACCGACCAGATGGCTCCCATGATGGATCACTGGGCGCGCCTCGGTCTGAAGTTCGACGCCGTCTATTCCGGTTTTCTCGGCAGTCCGGATCAGTCCGGTCTTGCCGGGCGCTGCATCCGCGAGTTTCGTGCGCCGGGCGGCATAGCCGTGGTCGACCCCGTTCTCGGCGACAACGGCAGCCTTGATCCCACGCAGACGCCGGAAATGGTGGAAGCCATGCGCAGCCTTGTGCGTCAGGCCGACATCATCACGCCCAATCTTACGGAAGCGGCCTTTCTGCTCAATGAGCCGTACAGGCCGGACATCAGTCTGCAGGGACTGCGGGATCAGCTCCGTGCTCTTGCCGGCATGGGACCTTCCGCCGTGGTCATCACCAGCGCTCCGGCTTCCTGCGCGGAGAACATGTCCACCGTGGCCTTTGACGGACGGCGGTTCTGGAGGGTGGAAGTGCCGCATCTGAATGCGTTCTATCCGGGGACCGGCGATGCCTTTGCCAGCGTGCTCACAGGCAGTCTTCTTCTCGGAGATTCCCTTCCCGTGGCCGTGGACCGGGCCGTTCACTTCGTCTATCTGGGCATACAGGCCACCTACGGGTATGACACGCCGCATCGAGACGGCGTTCTTCTTGAGAGAACGCTGCCTTCTCTGCGCATGCCCTTCACCGGCGGCAGCTATACGGAGTTCTGATTTCCGGCATGCATGGCGGAAACGCCTGGACG
>USNI01000042.1 GCA_900555975.1 uncultured Desulfovibrio sp.
GACCGTACATGCGCCTGCTAGGGCGCGGCTGGTAAGAAAGCCTTACAGGCGCATAGAGGAACCACCGGCTATGCCGGTGGGGCCCCTTTTTTTATGTGCGGCGTTTGCGTCCATCATCTCCTTGCTGCAACTCTGAAAAGACCGGACAGGAAAAGTGCATCCGGTCAGGAGACACGATGCAGAGGCTGCCTTATGGAACCGGGCGGATTTTTTTTCAAAAATGCCGGCTTTTTTCTTTGCGTCCGCAAGGAATGGTGCTACGGTCCTCTTTATGACGGCCGTTTTCACGGTCGATTTCTGTCTATTCACAGGTAAAAGGCAACCGGAGTCGAGGATGAGAACCTTTGCAAAATCCAGCAAGCTGGACAATGTGCTTTACGATGTGCGCGGACCGGTCGTTGACGAAGCCGCCCGCATGGAAGAGAGCGGCATGAAAATTCTGAAGCTGAACATCGGCAATCCCGCACCGTTCGGCTTCTCCGCACCGGAAGAAGTCATCTTTGACATGCGTGATTCCATCGTGCAGTCACAGGGATATTCCGAGTCGCGCGGCATCTTTTCCGCACGGAAGGCCATCATGCAGTATGCCCAGATAAAGAATATCCCCAATGTGACCATGAAGGATATCTATACGGGCAACGGAGCGAGTGAGCTTATCCAGCTTTCCATGCAGGCGCTGCTCAACAACGGCGACGAAATTCTCATTCCATCTCCCGACTATCCGTTGTGGACGGCCTGCGCCAATCTCGCCGGCGGAAAGGCCGTGCATTATATCTGCGACGAAGAATCCGACTGGTATCCTGATCTTGAGGATATGGAGAGCAAGATCACCGACAGAACCAAGGCTCTTGTCATCATCAACCCCAACAATCCTACCGGTGCGCTCTATCCCGTGGAAGTGCTCGAGCGCATCGTTGAGATTGCCAGAAGGCATGAGCTGATCATCTTTTCCGATGAGATTTACGATCGTCTCGTCATGGACGGGGAGAAGCATGTATCCATTGCGTCGCTTGCTCCCGACCTTTTCTGCGTGACCTTCAGCGGATTGTCCAAGTCGCACATGGTCTGCGGTTTCCGTGTGGGGTGGATGATCCTGAGCGGAAACAAGGCTCTTGCCACCGACTATATTGCGGGCATCAACATGCTCTCCAATATGCGTCTGTGTTCCAACGTGCCCGGACAGTCCATCATTCAGACGGCGCTCGGCGGCTATCAGAGCGTCAACGAGTACATCGTGCCGGGCGGACGTATCTACGAACAGCGCAACTTCATTTATGAGGCGCTCAACAGCGTTCCGGGCATTTCCGCCAAGAAGCCGAAGGCCGCATTCTACATCTTCCCCAAGATTGATACGGAACGCTACCACATCATTGATGATACGCAGTTCGCACTGGACTGTCTGCGTGAAACGCGTATCCTGTTCGTGCCGGGATCCGGCTTCAACTGGAAGAAACCGGATCACTTCCGCATTGTGTATCTGCCGCGTATTTCCATTCTGGAAGAAGCCGTGGATAAGCTTGCCGCATTCCTGCGTGACTATCGTCGCTAGGAATTCCGGGAACCGACTTTTCCCGACAGAACAATCATGATGAAAACGCCCCGCTCAGGCCGCTTTTCCTGCTCCTGACAGGAAGAGTGGTCCGAGCGGGGCGTTTTGTGTCAAGGTTCTGCCGGCATCGGACGGAAGCTCCGGCACTGTCTGTCGATGAGACGGCAAAGGTGCTTTCTGCGTTCCCCATCAGACGGCATGGAATAAGGCAGACATAGCAGTAAGCAGAAAATAGATGCCGACGCCGATCACAATGAGTCCGGCTGCCTTGCGACCCCAGAAGACGGCGGTTTGCATGCCTCTGGACTCCAGCATGCGCTGACTGAGCGCCACCGAGCTGCCGGCGACGGCAATGGGCAGACAATGTCCGGCAGCAAAAACGAGGACAAGAATCAGACCTTCCAGAATTTTCTGCTGAACCGTGATGACGGCCAGAATGGGGGCAATGAAGCCGAACGTGCAGGCTCCGGAAAGAATGCCGTAGGAGGCTCCAAGAACAAAGGCGCCTTTGTATCCTCTCATGGAGAATCGGCTGAGGCCTTTTCCGGAAAGTCTGCATGCGGAGACTCCCATGAGATCAAGACCGAGCCAGACCAGAAGACCGCCCACTAAAAATCCCCACAGAGGAGAAACGTCTCCCATCATGCGGCCGAGCAGAGAACAGATGCCTCCTACGACGGCTATGGAAAGAAAAAGCCCTGCACTGAAAGTGACGGCGTATCCTCCGGCTTCGCACCCTTTCACGGTATGGTCCTGTCCTGCCACGTAGCCTATCATCAGCGGTATGGAGGCCATATGGCAGGGACTGAACAGAACGCTCACCATGCCCCAGAGAAAGCATCCTGCAACGGCATAGGTGAAGGTGTCGGCCATCCACAAATTGATGGTAACGAGAAATTCATCAAGCATGAACGTCTTATTCCTGCCGGAGTGCAGTATCGGAAGGATGCGCTTCCTCCGAAAGAAGGGCATCCATTTTTCTGATGATGCGTTGTTCGTCGAGATATCCGACGTGCCTGGCTCTTTCCTGTCCGTTCCTGTCGTAGAAGATCTGTGTCGGAATGGCTTCTATGGCATAGGTCTTTTTGAACTCGGGGTTTTCATGAACGTCGATGAAAATGATTTCAGCGGTGCCCTCGTAGTGCTTTTTTACTTTTTCGAGCACGGGAACCATCATTTTGCAGGGAATGCAGCTGTGGGAGCCGAGATCCATCATGGTGACCTTTCCAGGAACAGGAGCCTGCATCTCTTGAGCGGAAGCCGGAGACCCCGTCAGCATGAGAACGGGCGCGATGACAATGAGAATGCGTTCAATCATGGGCTGTTGATATCGTGTTGAGGGTTGATGGCAGTTGTACTGTTGCGACCTTTTTTCATCGAGGCCGCGGGAGGCACAGAAGTCTGTTTCCCGCCGGTCAGCTTCAGCAGCCTTGTGCGGCCATCCAGTTCATGACTTCCTGACGGGACGGTACACGACCGGTGCACACAAGAGTTCCGTCGATGGAAACTGCGGGAGTGCTGAGGACTCCTGCGGCCATCATATCACGAAGGTCGGTAATTTTTTCTACCGTGGCGTTTCGCCCGGAAGCCTCCACCGCTTCTTTGACGACCTGTTCCGTTTCCTTGCATTTTGCGCATCCCGGACCGAAGACTTTGATAATCATGACAACCTCACAACGTTAGAAGAGTTTTCCCTGAAGGGTATTGAGCAGCCATCCCGTAAGCGTAAAGATCACCCAGAGATAACCGATAAAGACAGCCTGAAGTCTGAGAGTCATCACCTGCCGGAGCATGATGACTTCGGGAATGCTGGCCGCCACGGCGCTCATGCAGAAGGCCATGGTGGTTCCCACGGGCATCCCCTTGGTCAGCAGTCCTTCCATGACCGGAACAATGCCGGTCACGTTGGAATAGAGCGGAATGCCGACAAGCACGGCGGCAGGAACTGTCCACCACTGACCTGCGCCAAGGTTTTCCGCAAACCAGTTTGCAGGGACAAGGCCGTGCAGGGCCGCGCCGATGGCCACGCCCGCTATGACCCATTTCCATACGCGCCGGAAAATGGAGGTCATTTCATTCCAGGCAAAGACGTGTCTCTGCCGGACGGTAATTTTTTTCCCTGCCGCAGCAAGAGGAATGATGGGGGTCTTCATGGCTTCACGCACGAAGGGCTGGAGCCAGCGCGATGCATGTATGGCATCCATGAACAGGCCTCCCATAATGCCTGCGCTTATGCCGACAGCCACATAGACCATGGTGAACTTCCATCCGAGCAGTCCCCACAGCAGAACTACGGCTATCTCGTTGATGATGGGAGATGTGATGAGAAAGGACATCGTGATGCCGATCGGAATGCCTGCGGACGTGAACCCGAGAAACAGAGGAACGCTGGAGCAGGAGCAGAAGGGCGTGACCGCACCGAATGCGGCTCCCAGCACATAGCCCAGCCCTCTTTTTTTTCCGGCCAGAAAATCACGGACACGTTCGGCGTTCAGCGCTGCCCGTATCCATGAAATGACATAGATGAGAGCGATAAGAAGAAGCAGAATCTTGACGGTGTCATAAATGAAAAATTCGAGGGAGGTGCCCATGTGGGATCCTGCTTCAAGTCCCATGATATTGTAGACCAGCCATGCGGAAGCGGACTGAACGTGGGAATAGACCGTCCACCACAGGGTTGCGAGAATAACGAGTATCGCCACGTAGCGCGGCAGCCATCCTGCATGTCCGTCGCCGTACGGAGCTTGGCGTTCTTCTGCCTGATTCATGGCAAAGACTCCTATAAATGATAGTTGTTGAATTATTGAAATATATGTGGAGAAAAAACAGCGGACCTTCAGCGTTCAGGAAGAAACGTCGGGTCGACATGACTTTCCGCTCGAAATTTCCGGCAACATTCGGGATTGCCGGAGCAGCATTCCGACGTGAGGTAGGCAATGATGTCCAGCATGAGGGGAATGGAGGCTTTGTACCGCATGAATCGTCCTTCTCGTTCCACGGTGACAAGACCGCTCTGCACAAGGGCCTTCAGATGAAAAGAAAGATTTGTGGCCGGCAGATCGAGAAGTTTGGCAATATCTCCGGCGACAAGTCCGCCGGGAGCATTCCTGACAAGGAGTCGGAAGACATCGAGACGCACGTCTGACGAGAGCGCTTCAAAAATTTTGCTGGCATGTTTGCTTTCCATGAAATTAATATTTCAACAAGATTTGAATTATGTCAAGTCTGTTATCCAGATAATTGACGGAGTTCAATAATGGGGGCGGAAGGAATGAAGTGAGCAGCGGGGGAAAACGTGGTGAGGTGTCTTGTCATCTTTGAGTTTCAGGCCGATGCCGTGATGAGCCCGGGAGAAGGCGATACCATGATCAACAGTTTTTCCGGTATGTTTTAAGGCCTTCAGGCAGTTGAGGGAGCGGAAGCGACAGAAACAGAAAACCACCCGCTTGGCGGGTGGACCACAAAACGGTTCTACATGAAAAAACACCTTTTCGATGTGGACGGGAGCCTGTACAACTCCGTCTTATCGAAAAGGTGTTTTTTTATGGTGAAAGAACAACGTCCGGCACGCATGAAAAGGTGAGCCGTGTTGTTTTCATAGTTGAAAGAAGAATGGCAATGGCTTTTAAAAGGAAACGTTCCCCTGAGGCTGCCTGCTTCGTTCCCGACGGCTCAGGCTTCGGAAAACGTCTTTTTCGTCATGCGGACGAGACGGACTCGGTGTGCTTTTTGCGTCTGGACTCCTGGTCTGAGCAGTGACGGGCTATGGTGTCGATGTAGTCCTCGTAATTATCCAGATAGAAGGACAAGGCCCTGGAGAAGTTGGTGCCGAGCATGCCGTCCACAAAGAGCTGACACACTTCCTGTACATTGAGCAGAATGCTCTGAAAGCGTGCCAGCACGATGAGCTCTTCCTTCGTCATGGTCCTCAGCATGGAGATGAGCGTCTGCTGGGCGCAGGGCTGATAGTACCAGAAGTACATGAGATCCAGTGCATTGACGATGCTTTCCACCTGAAGGGCACGGGCTTTTTCCTGGCTTGTGAATCGGATGTATTCCCTGGGCTGAGCGAGCAGGGCGAGCATGTCCTTGTCGGGAAAAGCCAGTTCCAGCCGGGCATAGCAGTTGAAGAGCTGTTTGAGCTTTGTTTCATAGTCCCGGCTGCGCAGACGATAGTTGTTGCGCTTGTCGGCCATGGACTCGATGATGCCGGCCACGGTATCGGAGGCGAATTTCGACACGATGGCTGCTGCCGGTATGAGGATCTGTTCCGGCGGCATGCTGATGATCAGAGGAAGAAGCGCGTAGAGTGCGGTATTGTAGAGCATGGCCACGGGAATGGCCAGAACGCTGCGGAAAAAGTTTCCGACGACGGCGGTTCGGGGAAAGCCGCGGTAAATGTTGTGTGAGGAAATGTAGATGCCGTTGGCCAGGGCAATGATGGAAAATACCAGCAGCGGAGCATTTTCCACGGAAATGCCGAGCACGCGACTGAGAAGCAGATTCCGGGTGAGGCCTTCCAGAAGGATGACGGAAATGCCCGTATACATGAGCGAGTCGCACACTCGAGACCAGTTGACGAATTTTTTCCATGAAAGCAGCATGTTCTTTCGGATGCCGCCTCCGGCGATGATGGCCTGTATGACATTGCGCACGCCTCTGATGCCGAACCAGATCGGAGCGCCGAACCATGCAAGCACCCACCATTGCTGTGTGCTCAGAAACGTGAGCAGAGCGGGAATGAATCCCAGAAGCACTTTCAGAATGTTGGATACCGTGGTGTTGAGGTAGGCATGTCCCGTTTTTTCTTCCGGAGAGGGAAGCATGCCTCCGGGGCGGGACACAAGTCCGTTGGAGTGTTCCACGGTAAGACCGCCCATGGTGATCACATTGCCGGGTTCTTCGATGCGGACGTCGTCATACAGGGGCGTCCATTCCCGTGTACGGCTCATGCCGCAGGTGACGAATCCCATGGAACGTCGCAGCCATGACAGAAGCGGAGATTCCTGCGTGCGGGGATGGTAGTCCTTTTTGTAGCCGAGACGTATGTGCATGGGAAGGGTGACGGAACTTATGTACCTGTTTCCTTTCAACTGCTTGCGGGCCGAGCCGGGCAGAGTCTCGGGAACGGCCAGCCCCATGCCGTAGCGGATGCCGAGATGACTGGTGGAATCCGTTCCCATGCTGCTGGAGAGTGGGGCATATCGGTAGAGAGCCTGAAGAGCCGGAATATCTGCCAGAATGGTCTGGAATTTCCGGCAGCGGGCCTGTGTTTCGTCGCAGCAGTCACAGTCGAGGCGCTCAAGCATGCCGCGCAGAATGCGCTTGAGAAGCATGACGTCGCCCTTGTTGAGAGCAATCTGCAGATCGTTGATTTCTTTCAGATGTTCAAGGTTTCCGTCATGCCATTCCTTGACGTTGAACAGTTCCAGATGCGTGATGAAGCCCTGTCCGTCCCAGAGAATCTCCAGAACGTCCTCCGCGGTAAGGCCGGCCAGCTGCAGGGAAATGCGGTAACCGCTGCGCAGCGATGTCAGTCGTTCCAGAAGCTGCGTAACAGTGAGACGGAGAAGAACGGGACGCGTATCGTCCGGGGAGACGGGCGGCTCGTCGGGCGAGGGAAGCTCCGGATTGCAGACCGGGGCAAGACAGCTGTCATGAATGACCGACGGCGTGAATTCGTCCATGCGTTTCATGCGTCGCAGCAGCTCTTCCCTTCTGGCGTCGTCTGCCTCTTCGAGTTCCATGGTAAGATCGGTGATTTTGTTCTGGAATTTCGGAAGAAGTGTTTTATGCGCAAATTCCGCAAGATGCAGCAGCGAGGGCTGTCCGTTTCCCACAAAGGCCAGAAAGGCATCGGGATCCAGCACGGTCACGGGAATGCCGAGATCTCGTGTGAGCGCGGGCGCGTGTCGTTCGTTCCACAGCACAAGTGTGTCCATGACGTGCTTCCGGAGCCATTGAGAGGCCTTTCGACCTTCGTCGAAAAAGGCCTGTACGGCATCTGAGGAAAGAAATTCCAGAAAATCCTCGATGTCCGAAAAGCCGCGGGGCGCCCAGATGAGATCTATGTAGCGGCCGCGGAAGGCTGCCCGGAACTCAAGACCTATGCGGATGGAAATGCCCATGATGGCGGCGGCATTCAGCAG
>USNI01000043.1 GCA_900555975.1 uncultured Desulfovibrio sp.
AGCGCAGATATTCCTCCGTGAAGTTTGAGGATCGGATGCAGTGAAATTCAAGATCCGGGAATTGCCGCACGAGCTTCTGCGCCGCGCCGGCGAAGGCGGGCAGAAGGGACTCCACTTCCTTGCGCCGGCTGCCGGGCATGAGTCCTATGCGGAGAGCAACGGGGGACACGTCTCTGATGCCTTCATAGTTCACCATGTCGACCAGAGGATTGCCCACATAGGTCACGTCCATGCCGTGGGCATGGTAGAAGTCCACTTCGAAGGGAAGGATGGAAAAAATGCGCCGAATGTGCTTTTTGAGAAATTTCACGCGGCCCGTGCGCCATGCCCATACTTTCGGCGGGATGAAGTAGTAGATCGGAATACCGAGCCGGTGAGCGATCTTCGCCACGCGGAAATTGAATTCCGGCGCATCGATGAGCAGCACGGCGTCGGGACGGATGCGTTCCATGTCCCGGCGTATGCGGCGAAGCATGCGGATGGCGCGGGGAAGTGCGGCAAGGACCTCAACGATGCCCATGACGGAAAGTTCCTCCACGCGCAGAAGATTTTCCTGACCTGCACGGGCCAGATTGTCGCCGCCCATGCCCACGATGCGCAGACTGTTGTGCGGGGCCATGTCGCGCAGGGCGGCAAGCAGTGCGCCGCCCTGAAGATCGCCGGAAATTTCACCGGCATTGATCCATAGTGTCTTCATGGGAATCCTCGTGTTCCGCGCCTGCAAATCGCTGCAGGGCAGGGTAGAAGGCATTGATCATGGCGCCTGCCGCCAGAGTGAAGACCATCCGGAAGCCGAGCAGACCCCAGAGACTTCCTCCGACCAGGGAAAGCAGCAGCGTGTCTTCGATGAGAGAATGCGAAAGCCCCAGCAGGGAGATGGCGCAGAGCGTGTCGCGTCGTGAGAGCATTCCCTGCTGCGCATTCCGGATGAGAATGCCGCTGCCGTAGAGCAGGCCCATGGTGAAGCCTATGATGACGATGGAGACGGCTTTCGGCGAGATGCCCAGCATGCGCAGTGCCGGACCGAGTATGCGTCCCATCAGTCCGGAAATGCGCAGGGCGTCGAGAAGGCGCTGAAGCAGCATGACCGCACAGATGATGACATACATCTGTGCTATGGTTGCGGCCTGCTGGACAAGCCATGCGCTCCATGTCGTCGTGACCTCGGAGGGAAGCAGTATGGTGGCCTTTTCCTGCAGAAGTCCGGCCCCGTCGAGCAGAAGATGGAGAAGAAAGGCTGCCAGTATGCCCGACACGAGTCGGAGGAAGAACTGGAACGGCATGGATACGCCGCACTGACCGGCTATGCGGACTTCAAGAACGAGACTGTGGGCGATGAGCACAAGGACGCCGAAAACCGTCATCTGAGCCGTCGTGAGGTCCGGAAGCTGCGGTGCGAGGGATATGAGCACCATGAGTCCGGAGTACATGCTGACCAGCATGCAGGATATCCATGCGAGACTGAGTTCTGCCGGAAGTCCGATGAGATCCATGATCGGACGAAGCGGCATGGACAGCCATGGAATGAGACCGCTTTCTTCCAGCACCCTGACGAGAATGACGATGGGAATGAGAAAACGGAAGATGCCGATGGCAACGATGTGACCGTCATGCCAGCATTCCCGCACGGCGGCAGGGAGCGGGCGAAGGGAAAAGTCATGCATGGAAGTCGGGGATCGTTCGGAAGAAGTGATCGTGGCATCTTCCGGACGCGGCGTACGGCAGTGCCTGTTCTGCCGGTCCGGGGAGAAGGGCAGGAGCATGCCGGGAAGGGAAAGGTACCCGGCGGAGGAGTTCTCCGCCGGGGGAAAGGTAATCTATTTGTCGCGATCGAGGTAGCCGTAGCGGGCAACGACGCCGTCCGTGCGGCTGACGATGCGGTCGGCGACCTCATCCACGGTATCGGGGGTGACGATGCCGAGATCCCTCACGAGGTAGTATTCCATGGAGCCTTCGGAAAGAGACAGGGTCCAGACGACGGCGTAGACGGAGCCGACGCCGGGACGGGAGGGAAATTCCTCAGCCGTGGAAAGAAGGATGCGGAATTTTGCTTCTCTCGCAGGATTGGCGGGATTGGAGCTGTTGATCTTTTTCTGCAGAGTGGAGGACAGCGAGACGCCTATGTTGTCGTTGCCTTCGAATTCCACGACTACGGGCGTGCGACGTTCCGTCCTGACGGGAGTCTCCTCGGCGGCAAGGGCCCGGGAACTCATGCACAGGCAGGCAACCACGGCGCACAGGGCAAAAAAACGAAAAGCTTTCATGGAATCTCCCTCGGCTGAGAGACAGCCGTGTCTGCGCGGCGACGCCGCGCGTGGTGGAGCCGGGTCGGTGCAGGCCCGGCGGTGAATGGTACGGACAAATCAGAAGCCTTCTTCCAGAGGCGGCCAGACAAGCGCCAGTTCCGGCTGGGGAGCGAGCGGCCTTGAAGCCGGAGTCAGCAGCATGCGTCGGCCTTCGAGATGCAGACGCCCCTCGGCCAGCCACTGCAGCGCCTGCACGTAAATACGGTGTTCGAAGACGTGGATGCGGTTCAGCAGGGCCTCGTCGTCCTCATCCTGACGTACGGGCAGCGTTGCCTGAATGATGATGGGACCGCCGTCCATGACGGGATCGACGACATGCACCGTGCATCCGCTGAATTTGGCGCCGTACGTCCATGCGTCACGCGCGCCGTGCGTACCGGGAAACGCCGGAAGCACGGCAGGGTGGATGTTGAGGACGCGATTGGGGAAGGCGTCCAGAAAAGCCGGCGTGACAAGACGCATGTATCCGGCAAGAGCCACGGTGTCCACCCCGGCGGCAAGCAGCTCCTTCACCATGCGCAGATCGAAGGTCTCACGGTCGGGGAAGGTCTTGTGATCGAGACAAAGATGAGCAATGCCGTGTTTTGCGGCACGTTTAAGCACCGGCGCTCCGGGACGGTTGGCAATGATGATGCGGATGTCCGCATCCAGTTTTCCGGCCTCCACGGCGTCGATCATGGCCTGAGCGTTCGTGCCGCTGCCGGATGCAAGAATGCCGAGCCTGAGAGTCATGCGTGCTCCTTGCCTGCAAAGGCGGCGCATACGGCGTCCACCAGTGCGGGAATGGTGAACGCCTCCGGCTGAATGTCGACTGTGAGTCCGAGATTGCGCATGGTGTCCGCGGTGACGGGACCGATGGCCGCAAAGCGCACTCCGGGATGTTTTTTCAGCTCATCCAGCGGGATGGATGCAAGAAAGTTGCGGACGGTGGAGGAGGAACCGAACGTGATGCAGTCGAGCGTGCCTGCTTCCAGCGCTTCCATGACCTGTTTGCGGTTCTCGTCGGAAGGCACGTTTTCATAGGCTGCGATGACATCCACCTCGGCTCCTGCTTCGCGCAGGGCCTTGGGCAGCACGTCGCGGGCTTCCGCAGCTCTGGGCAGAAGCACCTTCTGTCCCTTCATGCCGAGAGCAAGCATGGCCTGCGCCACCCCTTCGGCCACGTAGGAGGAAGGCACGAGATCTGGACGGATCCCCATGGCTTCCACGGCCTTCGCCGTGGCAGGACCGATGGCGGCCACTTTGACGGAACCGAGGGCGCGGGCGTCGAGACCAAGGGCCGCAAGGCGCTGCCGGAAGAAACGCACGCCGTTCACCGAGGTGAAGACCACCCAGCCGTAACGGGAAAGATGACCGACGGCATCATCGAGTTCCGCATAGTCCGGCATGGGAGTGATCCTGATGGTGGGGAACTGAATGACGTGAGCGCCTTTCGATGCAAGCAGGGCCGCACTGTCGCTCGCCTGTTCGCGTGCTCTTGTCACGACGACGGTGCGCCCGAAGAGAGGCTTCTTTTCGAACCAGTCGAGCTTGTCCTTGAGCCGCACCACGTCTCCGACCACGATGATCGAAGGGTTGCTGAAGCCCTCGCGCACGGCGGCATCGGGAAGTTCGGCCAGCGTGGAGGCCAGGGAACGCTGCCTGCTTGTGGTTCCCCAGTAGACAAGAGCGGCAGGAGTGGAACCGTCCATGCCGGATTCCATGAGCTTGGCCGCAATGTCGGGCAGGTTCTTCATGCCCATGAGAAACACCAGCGTGGAGGCGCTGCGGGCAAGAGCCTTCCAGTTGTGCACGGAGCCGGGCTTCGTGGGATCTTCATGACCGGTGATGATGGTGACGGATGAAGACCACGCACGATGCGTGAGAGGAATGCCCGCGTAGGCCGGACCGGCTATCGAACTGGAGATGCCGGGGATTTCCTCGAAGGGAACGCCGGCGTCCACGAGTTCTTCGGCTTCCTCGCCGCCGCGGCCGAAAATATAGGGATCACCGCCCTTGAGACGGGCAACGATCTTGCCTTCTTTCGCCTTTGCAATGAGCAGCTTGTTGATGTCGCCCTGCTTCATGGCATGATTGCCGGCAATCTTGCCCACATAGATAAGCTCGGCATCGGGCCGGGCCAGTGCGAGAAGATCGCTGCCGGCAAGATAGTCGTATACGACGACATCCGCTTCGGAAAGAACCTGTCTGCCTTTGCAGGTGAGCAGGCCGGGATCGCCGGGACCTGCGCCGATGAGATAAACGTACATCCGTCCTCCGGGTCTTGAATTCATGCGCAGTGTACTTATTAATAGGTTGAGGAGCAAGACTTTCCTCGGAGAGCCTCTTTCGCGTTGTGACCTTGTGAAAGTTCTTGTGGGCGCAGACTTGTTTTTTTGCGCTTTGTGGTGTAGTGTTCATCAGCTTTCCTCCGGTGCATCCGTGTGCCGGTTCTGCCGTCGGGTATGTCGCCGTAATCGAAATTAACAGGGTATAATTCCTCATACTTTTATCTGTATCGAGACGGTGCGGCAGGCGGCTGAAAGCTTGGTCGGAAATGATGGCCGGGGCAATAGGCCTCCGGTCAGGATGCAAGTTGGCGGACAACGCGACAGGAGACAACCATGAGCATCTTTTTCTACTGTTTGGCCTATGTGGCAGTTATCGCCTTGGCTCTGATGAGAATCATCGGCTATCTCAAGAAACCTCAGCATCTGCGCTGGGAACTGTATCCCGTGGCGCATGAAGATCCCGAGCGCGTCGAATACGGCGGCAGCTACCTTGAAAAGACCGAGTGGTGGAAGGACAAGTACCGCAGCTGCACGGTCGGTGCGCTCAAGGGATTCCTGGTCGAAGCCCTGTTCCTCAAGGCTGTCTGGGAACATAACCGCACGCTCTGGGTGCGCACCTATCCCTTCCATATCGGTCTGTACCTGCTCATGGGCGCCATGGGCATGACCGTGCTTTCCGCCATCGGCATGCTTGCCGGTGCCGAAGGTTTCGTGACCTTCTGCACGGCGGTCACCATTCTCTGCGACGTGTTGGGATTCGCCGGCATCCTGTTCGGATCCATAGGTCTCATTCAGCGTCGTCTGTGCGACAAGGGCCTTCGCAAGTACACCACCAACGAACATTTCTTCAACCTCGGCATCTTCGGCGTGTACGGCCTGTTCGGTCTCATGCTCTGCCTCTGGCACGGAGTCTATGATTTCGCCCTTATGGGCAACAGCTTCATCTATGGTATGCTGACCTTCACTGCCATGGAGCTGACTCCTCTGTACATTCTTTACCTGCTGCTCGGTTTCTTCATGTTCTTCTGGGTGCCTTACAGCTTCCTGGGACACTTCTTCATGAAGTACTTCACCTGGCACGACATCCGCTGGGGTGACGCTCCCACCATCAACAACCCCAAGCTCCAGAAGCAGCTGGCCAACAACCTGAACCTGCCCGTGAGCTGGCGTGCGCCCCATGTGCAGGGTGACGGCAGAAAGACCTGGGCTGAGGTTGCCACCTCCAACCCCGACGAGAAGTAGGATTAAGGAGCCGCACATGAAAACTTCGCAGGAACTTACCTTCAATGACCTCTCGACGGAAGAAGGGATTCTCACCACGGTTGACGTGAACACCCTCCGCCCCATGCCCGTCGATTACCAGACCTATCCCTGGAAAGTCATCACCGATGCGCAGAAGCAGCAGTACTGCTGCCTGCTCGACGACATAAACGTTCTTCTCATTCCCGTGCCTCAGACCAAGGCCGAAGAGGAAGAGCTGGTCAACCGCTTCCTTGACGGCGTGCGCAAGCTGTTCACTCCCGAGAACAACTGGACCTGCCTTGCCATGCTCGACACCACGATGGACTACTGCGCTCAGTGCAACTCCTGCTCTGCCGCATGCCATCTCTACGAAATGTCCGGCGAACATGAAATGTATCGTCCGAACTTCCGCTCCGAGCTGTTCCGCCGCATCTACAAGCAGTATGTGAAGAAGGAACCCTTTGCCAAGTGGCGTTACGGCGACATCGACCTCAACTGGAAGACCGTCGTGCGTCTGGCCGAGCTTTCCTATCGCTGCAACCTGTGCCGTCGTTGCGCTCAGGTCTGCCCCATCGGTGTGGACAACGGCCTCATCGCCCGCGAACTGCGCAAGCTCTTCAGCCAGGAATTCGGCTGGCACCCGCGCGAACTGCATGAAAAGGGCACCAAGCTCCAGCTTGACGTCGGTTCCTCCACCGGCATGAATCCCGACGTTGTGAAGGAAACCGTGGAATTCATTGATGAAGACTACGTCGAGACCACGGAATACGAATTCAAGACCCCCTGGGACGTGCCGAACGCCGACATCCTGCTCATCCACAATGCCGGTGAAATGCTTGCCTGGCCCGACAACATCGCGGCCTTCTCCCTTATTTTCGAAGCCGCCGGTCTTTCCTGGACCCTGAGTTCCGAAATCGCCGGCTATGACTCCGTGAACTACGGCGTGTTCTACGACGACGTGCAGGCCGCCCGCGTGGCCATCAAGCATGCCGAAGCCGCCAAGAAGCTCGGCGTCAAGAAGATCGTGCTCGGTGAATGCGGTCATGCCCACAAGGCTCTTACCGTCATCGCCGACCGTATTCTGCCTCCCGATCTGAACATCCCCCGCGAAAGCTGCTTCCCGGTGCTGCGCGACATCGTGCTCGGCGGTCGTCTCAAGCTCGATCCGAGCCGCAACAACTTCCCCGTGACCCTGCACGACCCCTGCAACCTCGTGCGTCTCATGGGCGTGGTGAAGCCTCAGCGCGACGTTCTGCATGCCATCTGCCCGCAGTTCCGTGAAATGACTCCCCACGGCGTGGAAAACTACTGCTGCGGCGGCGGTTCCGGTTTCGCCATCATGACGCGCAACAACATCAACGAATGGCGTATGAACATCACCGGCCGCAAGAAGATGGAACAGATCTGCGGCGCGTTCAAGGACTGCCTCGGTCCTGAAGTCAAGAAGTACGTCTGCGCTCCCTGCTCCAACTGCAAGGGTCAGATCCGTGAACTTCTCGAGCAGAACAACCTCCTTGAAAAGAACGGCATGCAGTACGGCGGCCTTGTCGAACTTATCGTCAATGCCATGACCGACGTGAAGCCCGGCTTCATCAAGTGGGAAGAAGAATAAGAAAAACAGGGAGAAGGACCAGCCTTCTCCCTTGCTGAAAAAGAGAGGGGGACAGGTTTTCTGTCCCCCTCTCTTTTTGGTTAAAAGAAAACCCCCCAGCTAGGCTGGGGGTTCCCGAAAACTTATAGTTATGCGTAAGTTATAAACACTCCTTTTGATTTGCTAAGAAAGAGGTGCGGTCTGGCAACTGCGC
>USNI01000044.1 GCA_900555975.1 uncultured Desulfovibrio sp.
CAGATGCGGCGAACAGGGAACGCGGTACAGAAAAAGCGCCTCGCCCTGTCCGCCCGCGCTGCGCCAGAGCGCCACATCGGGAGCTTCCAGGCCGTCCGCCGTTTCCGTGCAGCCCGTCTGCACGGGCTTGATCGCGCGGGCAGGCACGCCCGCCCGGGCAAAGGCGCGGAGAAGTCCGGCCGTTATCGTGCTCTTGCCGGCATCCGTATCGGTTCCGGTAACGAAGAAGGCAGGCATCAGGCCACTCCGAGGGTATGCATCATGGCGCGATCCGCCGCAAAGGCCGCACCCGAGGTGGTCAGATAGTCGCCCGTCATCATGCCGTTGGCTCCGGCGGCGTATAGCCAGCTCTGCCACTCGCCGAGCACATGAGCGCGGCCGCCGGCAATGAGAATGTCGCGGGAAGGATGCATGATGCGGAACATGGCAATGGTGCGCAAAGCCTCGGTCACTTCAAGGCGGGGCATGCGTTCAAGGCGCGTTCCGGCAATGGCGTTCAGAAAGTTCAGCGGCACGGAATCCACCCCGACCTCGGCAAGCTTGCAGGCCAGCTCCACGCGCTGCGCCCTGCTCTCGCCAAGTCCGATGATGCCGCCGGAACACACTTCAAGTCCGGCCTCGCGGGCCACGCGCAGGCTCTCCACATCCTTTTTGTAGTCATGCGTGGTGCAGATCTCCGGGAAAAAGCTCTCCGCCGTTTCCAGATTATGATGATAGCGCGTGATGCCCGCCTCGCGGTAGCAGACGGCCCGGCCGGGCGTGAGCATGCCCAGCGATCCGCATACGGAAAGTCCCGTTTCCCGGATGATGCGCTCCACCGCCCGGCACAGAGGCTCCACGTCCTCCTCTCCCAGCATGGTGCCGCTCGTTACAAGGCTGAAGCGCTTCGTGCCGTGCGCCGCGGCCTCTCCCGCCTTGCGCAAAATGGTGTCCTGATCCACAAAGGGATAGACAGGTGCGGCCGTCTTGTGGTGTGCTGACTGCGCGCAGAAGGCGCAGTTTTCCGGACAGCGGCCGGACTTGGCATTGATGATGCCGCAGTTGAAGAACGACGGCGCCCGCGCCGCCCGCACCGCGCCTGCTACGGCAAGCATGTCCGGCGTGGCGGCATGGGGCAGTTTCAGAAAGGCTTCGGCCTCGCTGCGGGAAAGAAGAGGGCCGTCCGCGCCTGCGGCAAGACGATCGAGCACAAGGGAAAGAAGAGTATTCATAGGATGTTCCGGTGGGCAAAAAGGTGATGTCGGATGTCTTCTTGTACTACCGGATATAAATATGTCAACTTAAAATATCATAAATAAAGGTTGACATTTCTCATCACGGAGCATTGAACATGCCGCATGAAGAAGCTTCCATGCGAGAACGCATTCTGAACTGTCTTGTACAGGAAGGTTCCGTACACTGGCTTTCCGGGGAAAAACTTTCCGGGCAGCTCGGCATCAGCCGGGCGGCCGTGAGCAAGCATATCTCGAGCCTGCGCGAGGAAGGACACATCATCGAATCCGTACCGAGGCGGGGATATCGGCTCATTTCCCGGGCCGATCCCTGGGCGGACAGCGATGCGGGCGAGGGCCTGCAGACGAAGATTCTCGGCCGGAACACCTGGATATGGCTCAAGGAAACCGGGTCCACCAATCAGGTGGCCGTGCTGGAAGCGCTGAACGGCGCAAAGGAAGGTCTGGTCGTGGTGGCCCGCAGGCAGAGCGAGGGGCGCGGCAGCAGGGGGCATCGCTGGCTCAACCTGCCCGGCAGCCTCTGCTTTTCCGTGATCACCCGCCCCAATCTTCCGCCGGAGCGGACGGGAGAGCTGCCCGGACTCGTCATGGAAGCCGTGGCCCGCGCCGTGCGCCGAAGCGGTGGCCCGGAACTGGAACGGCAGCCGCCCAACGATCTTTTTCTCAACGGCCGCAAGGTGACGGGCATTCTGGTGGAAACCATGTTCCACAACGCCGAGCTGCAGTGGGCCGTAGCGGGCATAGGCGTGAACGTGAACGTGCCTGCCGAGGCTCTGCCGCCGGAGCTTGCGGGCATTGCCTCCTCACTGTACGCGGAAACCGGAAAGGCCTTCAGCGTGACCGCACTTCTGCGTCATATTCTGGAAGAGCTGGAAACCATTCTGAGTCGTGCCCGCTCCGCCCGGAGCGAAAAAAAAGGAAGCCTCCTCTGAAGGACGCTTCCTTTCCCTGCACGCTGCAAGGGGCCGGAATGACCGCTTCTTTTCATCAGCAGTAGTATTCGTTTTCCCGCCTTGCCTTCAGCTTTTCGGTGAAGGCCACGGCAAAGTTGCGGTAGGCTTCGACATCCATATTCTTTGCGCCCTTCGGACAGATTCTGATGCAACGGAAGCAGGAGATGCACGCGTCGGAAATGGTCCGGCAGTCATCGGCAATGGCGTGCATCGGGCACTTCTTGACGCACAGACCGCAGCTTATGCAGGCATCGGACGTCAACGGACGGAATTTTCCACCGTTTCCGCCGTCACGATAAGGGCGGTTTCCCGGCACCTCCACGGCTGGTGCATTCTCTCCGCGAGAGAGCGCACGGACGGCAAATTCCCTGTCGGCGGCAAGGTCGTTTTCGTCGGGGCGATCCGTCTGAATCTCGCCGTAGGTATGGCGTCCGACCAGCGCGGCCGCACCCATCACCCTGAATCCGTGCTCTTCCGCCCAGTCGGCAAGTTCCAGCAGGGCGTCGTCATAATGCCTGTTGCCGTAGGTCACCACCACAAGGCAGTCCGTACCCTCTCCGCTTATGCCCTCAAGCCGCTTCCTGGCCACGGCGGGAATGCGTCCGCCGTACACGGGCATGCCGAGAAGAACCACGTCGTCCTTCTCGAAGTGACGCTCGAAGGCCTTGTCCGTCATCACGGTCAGATCCACCCGCTCGTCGATGCCGCCGAGCCCTTCGCTCATGGCTTCCAGACTCTTCTTCGTGTTTCCCGTCGGGGAAAAATAAACAAGCGTTACCTTTTTCATCTCTCTTCTCCAGGTACTTTTCCGCTGCTCTCATGCTCCGGATCCGTCGCCTTGCCGGACGGAACGTTCCATACGCTAGCCGACACGCGCGATGCTTTCAAGCCGCTTCATGGAAAAACGCTCAGTCAGCAGGCTCTCCTTTTTTCAAGAACCGGAAGCAGAACACGGTCGACCAGAAGTACCAGCAGCAGATTCATCTGCCAGGCAAGCAGCATGCTCACGACCGTATGAGAAAGAAAATGTTCGCCACGCATCATCTGATAAAGTCCCATGATCCATCCGATGCCCGCCGTGATGAACAACGCCGAAAATCCTGCGCGACGTCCGGAACAGCAGAAAAAGAGCATGGTCAGCGCAAAACCTCCGGACGCATGTCCGCCGGGGAAGCATCGTCCGCCGGAAGAGGATGAAAAAATCATAAGAATATGTCTATAGGGTGCCGTGCCGCCGAACACTTCCAGCTGTTTCGGACAGTATATGCCGGTGACGGCCTTGAGCACGGACACAAGAAGGGGCGTCGCCGCACAGGAAAAAGCCATGAGAAGGCCGACACGCATCCAGACTTTTCTGCGGCGTACCCATCCGGCAATGAAAAGCATCACCGACAAGACTCCGACCACGGCGACTCCCGTCTTCATGCCGTCATAGAAAAGCCAGCGCCAGGTTTCGTGCTGCCTGGCATCTATCAGCCAGAGTCCCTGAACGACATCGTACCAGTGACGCTGCACGAACATATCCAGATCCGTACGGCTTTCCACAAAAACCGTAGCCGTCATGAGCAGCAGACAAAGCAGCGTCTGCAGTGCAGCCGAACGATCAGACAGCGTCATGCAGGTGCTCTTTCGGTTCAACGGGCAGTTCCATGGTCACGACAAGCCCGCCATTTTTTCTGTTTCCCGCCCATATCCGGCCATGATGGGCACGAATCGCACTTTCGGAAATGGAAAGTCCCATCCCCGTTCCTCCGCTTGCACGCTGCCTCGAGGCGTCCACCCGGAAAAACGGTCGGAAAATCTGCTCCAGAGCATATTCCGGCACACCGGGGCCGTTATCCTCCACCGTCAGACGACAGGTTCCCTGAACGGACGCAAGCCTCACGATGATTCTTCCGTCATCGGGCGTGTAGCGAAGCGCATTGCGCAGAACATTCTCCACGGCCCGTCTCAGCATTTCGGCATTGCCGAACACAAACAGAGAATCCGGAAGATGATCCTCCACCTCACAGCCGCGGATGCTGCCCTCGAAGCGGACATCCTCCACCACCTCCCGGGTCAGCGACGCCATGTCCACCTCCCCAAAGGCCTGAAGATGCGCCTCCATGCGGGAATACTCCAGAATACTGCGGATCAGGGCTTCCATGCGTTCCGTCTCCAGACTGAGCCTGTCCAGAAATTCCGGGGAAACCTGCTCCCGACGCAGAAGCTCCACGGACACGGAAAGTCTCGTCAACGGCGAACGAAGCTCGTGGGAGACCGCGGCAAGCAGCTCCTTTTCCCGGGAGCTTTCCTGCTCGATCTGCTCGGCCATGTCATTGAACGCCCGGGCCAGCAGACCGAGTTCGTCGTTTCTGTCCGCCATATCCGGCGCTATGCGAGCCGATTTTTCCCCGGCGGCAAGACGATGGATCACCGAAGTGAAACGTCCTATGACATTCTTGAGAAAACTGATGAGAACAAACGCTTCCACGGCCGCCACAATAAGGGTAAACACGGCCCAGAGCAGCACTTCCTGGACGGACGAGAATACCCGCCCGTCCCGCTGAAGAATTTCTCCCGCCACGTACTCCCCGAATTCGCCCAGAACGGCAAAGGCCCCGATGAAGAGAATGCCGTAGACATACACCTTGCGGAACAGGGACGGAGAGGTCCAGAACGCCGACATTCGTCCGGGAAAAAATCTCATGTGCGCTCTTCCTTGTGAATGACGTACATATACCCCGCTCCCCGGATGCTGCGTATGCGTTCCGAACCGTCCTCATACGGTCCGAGCTTCCGGCGGACGCGGCTTATCTGCATATCCAGCCCTCTTTCCATGGGCACGGCATCACGACCAAAGACCGAACGACTGAGTTCATCCCGTGAAACGACCTTGCCCGGCGAGGAAAGAAGTGCTCTCAGCACGCGGTACTCCTGACCGCTCAGAGAAATCTCCACTGTTCCCTTCCACGCCTTCATGGCGCCGTCATCAAGCCTGAGATCTCCAAGATTCTCTTCTTCGGCCGGGCGGCTCCTCCGCATGACCGCACGTATGCGGGAAAGCAGTTCCCGCGGATTGAAGGGCTTGGGCAGATAATCGTCGGCTCCCATGTCGAGTCCCCGTACCATGTCGCCGGCATCCCCCCGGGCCGTCAGCATGATCACGGGCAGCGTCTTCAACTGAGCATCCCTGCGTATGTCTCTGAGTACCTCGAATCCGTTGCGCTCCGGGAGCATGACATCGAGAATGACCATATCCGGTCTGTTCTGCCTCAGGGCGTTCAGCCCCGAACGCCCGTCATGGGAAAAACGACAGGCTATGCCCTCCGGACGAAAATAATCTTCCAGCAGATGACCAAGTTCCTTGTCATCATCAATGATCTGCAGCTGAATCATGTCCTTCCTCATCATGCGTCATGCAAACCCTGTTCATATTTTCCACCGGCCTTCGTGCAGCGCCATTTCCGAAAACATCACAGGGGGCAATCTCTTTTTCATCTTTTCATAACACCGATGTCCCTCGGACAGCAACGACGACCGTCCATCTGTTACTCTTCGTTACACTGATGTTTTTTTATCAAGTAAAAATTTTATCACAAAAAACAGTATTTCATATAAAATGACGTTACACTGCGTTACATTTTCATAAACATACACTTTTAATTCAAAAATATCATGTCATGTGTTTTCATCTTTGTATAATTTTTTGAAACACATCTCACTATATTCAATTGTTACGCTTTGTTACATGACGTCCTATCCCCATTTGCATCATTTATCACTATAGTCCTGACATCGCATCCCATTCAGGAGTCTTCCATGATTTGTTTCAGAAATGCCCGAGGCCGGTATCTCGCGCTGCTTCTTCTGCTCTGGCTGATCGTGAACGCCTCTGTCAGAACGGCGCTGCTCGTCATGGCACATCGCACACTGGACAGTTCCTTTGATCTGCCGGGACTGATCTCCATCTATTTCCGGGGCGCGGTCAATGACCTTTTCCCCTGCATTCTGCTCACCCTGCCCATACTTCCCTTTCTGCTTCTGAAAAAACATCTCTGGGGCGGAAGGACAGGAAGAATCATATTTTCTCTGATCTTCTGGCTTTACGGCTGCGCCTTCCTTTTCGGGGCCGTGGCCGAAACCCTGTTCTGGGATGAGTTCGGAAGCCGCTTCAACTTCATCGCCGTGGACTATCTGATCTATACCACGGAAGTGGTCCGCAACATCACCGAATCCTATCCCGTATTGCCGCTGCTTGCAGCCATAGCGGCCTCCGCCGCCGTTCTTACGGTGATTTTTCTGCGCGGCTTCTGGAAACGCGCCCATCTTCCGGCTCCGAGATCCGCACGGATGGCCGCCGTCTGCCTGCTTCTCGTCATTGCTGCCGTCATCTACACGCCGCTTTCCGCCTCCGACAGGGTGGAAAGGGAGCTTTCCGCCAACGGCGTCTGGTCTCTTTTTTCCGCCTATAGAAACAATGAACTCGACTATCGGGAATTTTACTCCGTCATCGACGCCGACAGGGCCTTCCGGCTGGTCCATGACGGACTACAGGAGAAACAGGCCTCGTTTCTGACGACGAAGAACGACGAATGGCGACGCGCCGTCACGGCCGCACGACCGGAATGGAAGCCGAACGTCATTCAGATCGTCGTGGAAAGTCTGGGAACGAATCTGCTCGGAAAAAACACCCCCAACCTGAACGCCGTCATTCAGGAAAGTCTGTATCTTTCCGGACTCATGGCAACCGGCACGCGGACGGTGCGGGGCATCGAGGCACTTACGCTCTGTCTTCCTCCCACGCCCGGAGCCTCCATAGTACGCCGCCCTGACTGCACAGACATGTTCTCCACAGGTTCGATCTTCAGAACCAGAGGATACGACACGGCCTTCGTATACGGAGGCTTCGGATACTTCGACAACATGAATGCCTTTTTCTCCGGAAACGGCTTCCGTATCGTGGATCGCTCATCCGTTTCCGGCAGCGACATCACCTTTGCCAATGCCTGGGGCATGTGCGACGAGGATCTGTTCCGCATCTCCCTGAGGGAGGCGGACGCCTGTTTTGAGCAGGGCCGGCCCTTCTATCAGTTCGTCCTGACCACATCGAATCACCGTCCATTCACCTATCCCGACGGAAAGGTCTCCATCCCGTCCGGCAGCGGCCGATCAGGAGCCGTAGCCTACACGGACTATGCCATCGGCAGTTTTCTGAAGGAAGCGGCCAGCAGACCGTGGTTTGCCGACACCGTCTTCGTCATCTCGGGAGATCACACCTCGGGAGCAGCCGGACACACCGATCTGCCGCCGGATCGCTACCATATTCCCGCCATCATCTACAGCCCCGGACACATAGCGCCCGCCCGGGTGAACACCCTGTGCAGTCAGGCCGACATCGCCCCGACGCTCTTTGCTCTGCTGAACTGGTCCTATGATTCCGGCTTCT
>USNI01000045.1 GCA_900555975.1 uncultured Desulfovibrio sp.
GCTATGAAAGTGCGTGTGGAACGTTTTTCAGAGGCCTTGTGAACATGGAAAAGGCAGGGCGCATCCGTCTGGAAAAAACGGACGGGAACAGGGGAAATGAAGGCCGCAGCGCACGAGACCGGACGCCTGGCTGGCGGTACGGTCTGCAGCATCCCGGATGCCGCGGACGAAAGAAAAAATAATTTCGTGAAATTTTTCCAGAAGATGGGAGTCGGAACACTGTGTGAAAAGTCCGACGTCTCCGCTTCTTCCGGAGGCTGGAAGCGCGGCATGCCGTCCGAAGGGACAGAAAAGGCGGCGCGTGTCAGTATCAGGATTGTCTGCGCTTGAAAAGCTTTTCAAGGTCAGCCCGTTCCAGAGTAACGGCACAGGGCCTTCCATGGGGGCAGAAGTCCGGGGATTCGGTCCTGAGCCATTGCCTGACGAGATTCATGGCGTCGTCGGGCGTCAGATGCTGTCCCGCCCGTACGGCCGTGGCGCAGGCATGATGAATCCAGATGCCTTCCAGATCGTCCACGCGGCCGGAGAGCGCTTCCCGGAGAAAGGCCAGCGCTTCGGACCTGTCCATTTCCGGAGGCATGGCCTGCACAAGACAGCGTCTGCCGCGGCATGCCGTTTCAAAGCCGAGACGCGGCAGCGTATCCTTCAGTTCCATGAGCCGTTCAACTTCTGCAGGATGCAGCTCCATCTCCAGCGGTACAAGAAGCGGCTGTGCCAGACCGCGTGAACCTGCTGCGCGGAATTTTTCATAGAAGATGCGTTCATGCATGGCGTGCTGGTCCAGCAGAAGCAGCGTTTCATCATTCTGGGAAAGGACGAGATAGGTTCTTGCCACCTGACCGAGATAGCGGAACCCCCTCAGGGGAGAGGGGGCAGGGACAGAAGCCACGGCCTTTTCCTCAATCAGGGAACGTTCTGCGGAGACGGGCTGTTCTTCCGGCTTTCGGGGGGCATTGTGACCTTCGGTCATGACGTTTCCGGAAAGGGAGTGATCACGGACGACTTCTTTTTCTGCAAGCGGAGGTATTCCTGCGGGACGAGGAGGCGTCAAGTCGGAGATCGCATGTCGGTGCGAGATCGTCGTATTCGGCCTGCCGGTCCTGAAGTCGCGGTCCGGCATGCTTTGTTCTCTCAGTCCTCCGCGGGGAGAAGCGTCTTCGGAGAGGACGGAGGAAAAGGCGGATGCACTTTTCGGGCGGGATCTTGGCATGACGCGCACGGCATCGGCTTCCCCCCAGAAACCAAGAGGCCGGGAAGGACGCGTGCTTCTGGTCTCCGTCATGTCGGAGGGAATGCCCGGATCCTCATGCTGCGTTCTTTCCTCAAAACGTTCCGAAGCGAGAGGAACGCCGGCAAGAGCGCTGTTCATGGCCCTGAGCACTGCGGAGAACACGGCCTGTTCGTCCCGGAATCTCACTTCATTCTTTGCGGGATGGACGTTCACATCCACATCCTGGGGGGAAAGATCCAGAAAAAGGACGGTCTGGGGATAATCCCGACTGGTCAGTCTCCCCTGATAGGCCTGCCGTACCGCCTTCATGAGAAGACGATCGTTCACGGCTCGTCCGTTGACATAGAAAAGCATGCGGTCGGCGCGAGGCTGCGAGGATCTGGGATCGGAAGTGAGACCGTGAAGGCGCATGCCGTTCATGGAGATATCAAAGGGGCGCAGCGCATCAACTATGGCGGGCGGCCACAGCAGAGCCATGCGATGCGCAAGAGACTGTCCCTTTTCAAAGCGGACGATTTCTCTTGTTCCGGCCTTGAGCGTAAAGGTGACGTCCTCTCTTGCCAGAGCAAGCCGGGTAAAAAGTTCCTGTGTCTTTTTCTGTTCTGTGGCGGGGCTTTTCAGAAATTTCAGTCTGGCGGGAATGTTGGAAAAGAGTTCCGACACTTCCACGAGCGTGCCCTGATTGAGAGCGGCCGGAGTCACGGCTTTGATGGTTCCGTACAGCACCTCGATGCCTGAGGCCTCTCCGGCGGAGCCGTTGTCCTGCAGGGGGGAGGAAATCATGCGGAAGCGTGAAACGGAAGCGATGCTCGGAAGCGCTTCGCCGCGGAAGCCGTAGGAACGTATGTTCATGAGATCGCCGACGTCGGTGATCTTGCTGGTGGCATGGCGGGTCACGGCGAGTTCAAGCTGATCGGAATCGATGCCCCGGCCGTTGTCGGTAACGCGGATCAGCGTCTGTCCGCCGTTCTCAAGTTCTGCAAGAACGCTGGTGGCGCCGGCATCGAGGCTGTTTTCCACCAGCTCCTTGACGACGCTGGCCGGACGTTCCACCACTTCGCCGGCGGCGATCTGGTTGGACAGTTCGGGAGGAAGCAGGCGTATCGTTTTTTTTGCGGAATCGGTCATGATGTTCCCTGGAAAGAGTGGTCGGCGCGGCGTCGGATGGAATGAAGTCTATTTTCAGGCGAAATTTCAGGAAGTCAAGCCGCAGGAAAAAAGCGTCGGGGAACGGCTGGTGCCTTTGCCGGCTTCCCTGCTGGAAACATGGAAGGAACGGCTGTCCATCGGAGTGTGAAGCTGTCGGGGATCGGGAAGTTTTCGGATGATGCGCCGGTCAGACCTGACTGGTCGCGGCGTTGGGACGGTTCTGTCCTCCGCCCTGGCGCAGCATGTGAAAATACAGCTCACGGCCCACCCAGGCATCGGTGGCGGCATATTTGATCTGCTGAGGTGTCAGCTCATGATTTTCCCAGTTGGAGCATTGAGCGCTTTTGCTGATGCGGAAACCAAGCAGATTGGCGGAAAGCGTGCGCAATCCCTGAGCCTGTATGCCCCGCACGCGGGCCATGGCCGCAAGATCCGCCACGCCGTCGGCCTTGAAGGGATGGATGCGGGCGAGCGCCTTCATGTCATCATGGATGGCCACGCCGGTTTTAAGCACGCGCGGAGAGGAAAGCAGTTCGGCAATGCGGCTGCAGAAAGGAATATGGGTCAGCTGGATGAGATAGACGGCGTCCGCCGTGGCAAGCTGGATGAGCGCAGGACGGCATGTCTTGCCTTTTGTGAAGGTGGGACGGGTTTCCGTATCGAATCCGAGCACCTTTTCCTTCCACAGATCCCCGAGTGCCGTGGCCAGAGCATCCTCGTTCTGAACAAGAACAACGGGACCTTCCCACGCCCTGAGAGGCAGAAGATTGATTTCCTCCTTGCTCAGACAAGGCTGAAAGGCGACAGGAGAAAGGGCCTGCCTGTGGGGATAGCGTATGGGTTCTGTATTGCCGGGCATAAATATAACCTTTCCGGCAAGACTATCATGGAAGGCTGCCGTGGGCAAGACGTCTTTTGTATCGGAAAAAACCGGCGGAAGGTACATTCCGCCGGGCTTTCATCTGATGGGTCATCCCTGCAGACATAAAGGCGACGCCATGTCTATCCCTTTGTGCACAACCTGCAGAACGGCGTAAAAAGAGACGTCTTTTCCCGTAGTTGTGTTATTTTCCTATGCAGAATGTCGAGAATATGGCGTTCAGTGTCTCTTCCGTGCTGTTGAGACCCGTGATGTCCGAAAGATGAGCGCAGGCCGTTTCCAGATGGATGCTGCACAGGTCCGGAGGGACATCCAGAGCGATGGCTTTCTGCAGCGCGTCCAGCGCGTCCAGTGCCTGGCGCAGCTGATTTGTCTGCCGGAGGTTGGGGGCGAGGTCGCCTTCCTGCGGGAGTTCTCCCTGAAGGCAGAGAGCACGCACGGCTTCGGCAAGCCGGTCGATGCCTTCCCCGCTGCGTGCGCACACGGGAAGAAGCGTCGCCTGATGAAACGTGTTCAGGTCTTCGGGCAGAGGCCTGATGTCAGCCTTGTTCCAGACCGCGATGCAGCGCCCGGCTCCGAATTCTTCGATAAGGCGCGCTTCTTCGGCAAAGGGGACGAGAAGCGTTTCAGGTTCGTCCCCGGCTCGGGCGCTGTCCAGCACCACGAGCACGCAGCGGGCGTTTTCTGCAAGCTCCTTTCCCCGCCTCATGCCTTCCAGCTCTATGCTGTCATCGCTGTGATCGCGAAGGCCGGCGGTGTCCACGAGTCGGACGGGCAGGCCGGCGAGAGAGGTCTGTTCTTCCAGATAGTCGCGGGTTGTCCCCGGTTTTTCCGTGACGATGGCCCGCTTGCGGCCGAGAAAGGCGTTCATGAGACTGGATTTGCCGGCATTGACCCGTCCGGCCAGCACGACCAGCGCTCCTTCACGCCAGGAGCGTGCCCGTTCATATCCGGAAATCAGGGTGCGTATGCCGGAAGCGACTTCTTCCGTGATGGTGGAAAACTCCCGGGACGGCAGGCATTCTCCCTCCTCGTCAGGGAAGTCTATGGCCAGGCATATCCGCTGACGAAGATATTCAAGTCTGCCGCGGAGTTCTTCGACGCGACGCCCCAGAAGACCGTCCAGTTTGGCGGACGCCAGATAGACGCCCTCCCGCGAGGGGGCGGCAATAAGTTCTGCCACGGCCTCGGCCTGGGAGAGATCCATGCGGCCGTTCAGAAAGGCACGTCGTGTAAACTCTCCCCGTTCGGCCATGCGCGCCCCGCGGGAAAGAACGGAGTCGAGCAGCGCGGCCAGCACGGCCGGACCGCCGTGTCCCTGTATTTCTGCACAGTCCTCTCCTGTGAAGGAATGCGGTCCCTTGAAGAACACGACCAGCGCATCGTCGGCTTCATGGTTCTGAGCGTCGAGCAGGCGGCCGTGATGCAGCATGCGCGGCGTAAAGTCCCGGAATGATGAGGCGCCGGGCTGGAACATGGAATGAAGAATTTCGTACGCCTTCGGCCCGGAAATGCGTATGATGCCCACACCGCCGGCGCCCGGAGCCGTGGCTATGGCCGCAATGGTGTCGTTTTCCGGATGGGACAGGTCGGTACCGGTCATTTTTCCAGCTCCGTCCTTATCATGGCGGAAAGCGACTCGTCGTTGCAGATCCGCGCTGCAGCTTCGAAGTTTTCGCGTGCCTTGCCCTCCTGCTGGAGGTGATAGCGGTAGATGACGGCAAGACTGTAGCGTGTGGCGGCATCGTCCTTCAGGTTCACGGACCGTTCCAGCTGCGAGGCTGCTTCCGTCCAGTTGCCTTCTCTGGCGAGAATGACGCCCATGAGATACGGCGCCCTGTAGTCGGACGGGGCAGCCACCACGGCGCGCTGCACCATGTCCTTTGCACCTTCTGCATTGCCCTGTTCGGCAAAGATGCCGGCAAGTTCAAGCAGAGTGTCCGCGTCATGGGGATTTTCCTTCATCTTCTGCATGAGATTCATGATGGCCTGTCCTTCCGGAGCATCCGTTCCCTGTTCCATCATGCTGCGGGCGGCGTCCGTTGTCGGGGCCGTCTGCGCCGTGGAGGCGGTCTTCTGATGAACAAGGGGATGATCGCCCATGCGCCAGGCGACGGAAAGCGCGAACATGGCGCCGAGACCGAGAGCCAGCGCCGCCAGGATCACGTGACGGGACGAATCAGTCATGGTCGGCCTCCCACTGGGAAAGACGGCGTTCCAGTCTCTTCTGCGAGGCGGCAAGGAAGGCCGCATACAGTCCGAGTCCTATCCAGAGCGCGGCATTGGCCGCCATAAGCCAGGAAATTGCAGTCATGGTATGTCTCCCCGCCTTCCGGCGTGGTATCAGTGTTGTTCGTTTTCCGCGTCGGCCATCATTTTTTCAAACATCAGGGCGTCAAGCCTGCGTCCCAGCCGCATCTGGCGGTAGCGCAGCAGAAGCATGGCAAGCCACATCATGCCGAAGCTCACCACGCAGGCCGCCACGGCCACAGCCATTTCCGGTTCCAGTCCGCCCCCTTCAGAGGCAAAGACCGAAGGATGAATGGAACGCCACAGTCTGGCGGACAGGAATACCAGCGGCACATCAAGAAAGCCGGCAATGGCTACGACGGAACAGAGCGCGGCGCGGCGGTTTTCCGGCATGGGCATGGAGCGGAGGGCCATGCAGCCGGCATAGATGAACCAGAGAATGAGCGCCGTCGTCAGACGCGGATCCCATGTCCACCACACCCCCCAGGAATGACGGCCCCAGATGGAACCGGTGACGAGCGTGAGCGTGCACAGGAGCATGCCTGTTTCCACGGAAGCTGCGGAAAGAAGATCATACTTCGGCGTACGGGTCTTCAGATACAGAATGCCGGCCACGCAGGAGACGGCAAAACTGATGAGTCCCCACCAGGCCAGCGGCAGATGTATGTAGAATATCTTCTGCGCCATGCCCATGACCTGTTCTTCAGGAGCATACACAAAGATCAGCCACTGACAGCCGGCAAGGGCGAGTCCGCCGATGAGGGCAAGAAGTGCTGTACGGGATTGAGTCATCAGTCATCTCCGCTGTAGACGAAGGGGAAAAGAAGAAGTCCGGCTCCCAGAAAAAGGCCGTCGAAGGCTGCGGCAAGGCCGATCCAGCGCATCGTGTCGTCCAGCACGGGATCGGGATCAATGCCCATGGAAACAAGACGCACACCGGCCAGAAGCATGGGAACCAGCAGGGGAAAGAGCACGATGGACAGCAGGGATTCCCTGCCGCCTCTGCCGACGGACAACGCTCCGAGCAGAGAACCGGAAGCCGCCATGCCGGCATCGCCGAGAAGAATGCCGAGAAGCGCCGTCGGCCAGGCCGTGCCGAGATGCTGTCCGAGAAAGACAAAGACTGCGGGCACGAAAATGCACTGGGCCGCGGCAAGCAGAAGGAGTCCGGCCATGGCCTTGCCGAGCCACACGCTCTGCACGGGAGCGGGAAGCAGCACGAGACCGAGTCTTGCCTGTGCCGTTTCCTCCACGGCATAGAGCATGTTGAAGATGAGCACCTGACAGAAGGCCGAGGCCAGCCAGAACATGGCTGCGGCAGCCTGCGGACTGAGTCTGTCTCCGACGTTCAGGGAGAGGCTGAACAGAAAGACGAGAAGAAGTCCGAGCAGCAGAGCCTGCATGAGACCTGCCCCCCGGGAGAACGTAAGCTTGAGGTCCTTGCCGCACAGAGCGAGCGCGCATTTCAGCATGACAGCCCTCCCGCGTCTTCCCGGAGCGAGCGGTTTTCCAGCGTCAGAATGCGGTCGGCGTGTCTGGCGTCCTCGTCGGTATTGTGACTGATCCACAGTACGGCGGCGCCCCTGTCCCGCGCCTTCAGCATGAGATCCATCAGCATGCGCCGGGAGGAGACGTCGAGTCCCGTAGCCGGCTCGTCCAGCAGAATGAGCGACGGTTCCGCAAGAAGCAGTCTCGCCAGATTCAGGCGCTGTGCCATGCCGCGGGAAAAGATGCCCGCCCGTTCATGAGCGTGCCGCGAAAGTCCCACGGTCTCAAGGGCTTTTTTCGTCCGTTCGGCAGGATGATCCAGTCCTGCGGCTCTTGCCCAGAACATCAGATTTTCTTCGGCATCCAGTCCGGGATAGAGAAAGGTGGCGTGGGCCATGTACCCCAGCCTGTCGTCGGAAACGCGGCGTGTCACGGTGCCTGCGTCGGGCCTGGTGAGTCCGGCCATGACGCGCATGAGCGTGGACTTGCCGGCGCCGTTTGCGCCGGCAAGAAGCGAAAGCGTTCCCGGCATGAGCGCGACGTCGATGCGGCGGAACAGCAGCCTGGGACCGAAGGCCTTGGCCACGCCCCGAAGTTCCA
>USNI01000046.1 GCA_900555975.1 uncultured Desulfovibrio sp.
GTGGAATCGCTCTCCACCTACGCACGCATGTTCCTGCCCAAGATGGACAAGCCCCTCGTGGACAAGATCGAGGGCCTTTCCCCGGCCATTTCCCTCGAACAGCAGACCACGGCACACAACCCCCGCTCCACCGTGGGCACGGTGACGGAAGTCTACGACTTTCTGCGCGTGTTCTTCGCCCGACTCGGCAAGGTGTACTGCCCGCACTGCGGTGCGCCCATCGAGGCCCGCGCCTCCGACGAAATCATCGCCGACATCATGAACATGAAGGAAGGCTCACGCATCATGCTCATGGCGCCGCTCGTGGAGCTTCAGAAAGGCACCCATGCCGACCGGTTCAAGAAGCTGAAGGCCGAAGGCTTCGTGCGCGTGCGCGTGGCCACGCTCGGCGAAGAGGCGCAGATCTGGAACTTGGACGAAGTGCCAGCCCTCGACAAGAACAAGAAGCACAGCATTGATCTTGTGGTGGACAGACTCGTCATCAAGGACGACATGCGCACACGCCTTGCCGACTCCGTGGAACTGGCGCTGCGCTACGGCAAGGGCCGCGTCATCGTCAGCGTTCCCGGCGAGCCGGACATCGTCCACTCCACGGAGTCCGTATGTCCCTCCTGCCATGTGAGCGCCCCCGTACCCTCGCCGCAGCTGTTCTCCTTCAACAGCCCGCAGGGTGCCTGCCCCCAGTGCCTCGGCATAGGCACGGTGGTGGCCTTCGACGAGGGACTCATCGCGCCCGATGAATCACTTTCCCTGAAGCAGGGTGCGCTCGCTCCCTTTTCCTCCCCCTACTTCATGGCCAAGATCGGCAAGGCTCTGGAAGCGCTGGGAAAGCGGCAGAATTTTACCATGGACATGCCGCTCAGAGACTTTTCCGACAAGGCCCGGAAGGCGCTCTTCAACGGTGAAGCGGGCGGCATCACCCGCACGGGAAGTCTGCGCCGCAACTTCATGGGCGGCACGAGTCTGAACCGCGACGAAGGCTCCGAACCGTTGTCCACCTCGCACTGGCCGGGTATCATGTATCTGCTTGAACAGCGTATGAAGCGCGGCGACGCCTGGAGCGACATTCTCAGCCGCTACAGCTACGAAGTGGAATGCCCCACCTGCCACGGCACGAGACTGAGAAAGGAAGCGCTTTCCGTGCGCGTGAACGGACTCAACATCGAGGATTTCTGCAACCTGTCTATCGAACGCGCCCTCGCCTGGGTGAAAGGACTTTCCTTCACGGGCCGGCACGCCCTCATTGCCGAGCCTCTTGTCAAGGAACTCACGTTCCGTCTCGGCTTCATGGTCAACGTGGGCCTTGAGTATCTCACGCTGGGCCGTTCCATGACCACGCTCTCCGGCGGCGAAGCGCAGCGCATACGCCTGGCCTCGCAGCTCGGATCCGGCCTTGTGGGCGTCACCTACGTTCTGGACGAGCCTTCCATCGGTCTGCACCCGCGCGACAACGAACGCCTCATCCGTACCCTGCGCAGCCTTCAGAAGCGCGGCAATACCGTGCTCGTGGTGGAACACGATGAAGCCACCATCTGCGAAGCCGATACCGTGCTGGAAATGGGACCCGGTTCCGGCTCGCAGGGAGGGGAACTCGTTTTTGCCGGAACAGTGAAGGAACTCATCAAAAACTCCGATTCCCTCACGGCACGCTATCTTCGTGGAGATCTGACCATTCCCGTACCCGAAGCCCGCCGCCGCTCGGACAAGTTTCTCACCCTGCGCGGCGTGACCACCAACAATCTCAAAAACATCGACTGCGCCATTCCTCTGGGCGTGCTCACCTGTGTCACCGGCGTGTCCGGTTCGGGCAAAAGCTCGCTCGTCATCGACACGCTCTACCGCCGCGTGGCCCGTCACTGCGGCCTGCGCACCGAGCAGCCCGGTCCCATGAGGGGCGTGGAAGGCCTCGACCAGATCGAGCGCATCGTTTCCATCGACCAGACGCCCATCGGCCGCACTCCCCGCTCCAACCCCGCGACCTACACCAAGGTGTTCGACGACATCCGCAAGATCTTCGCCATGACCCCGGACGCCAGAAAGCGCGGCTACACCGCAAGCCGCTTCAGCTTCAACGTGTCGGGAGGTCGCTGCGAGACCTGCAAGGGAGACGGTCAGATCCGTGTGGAAATGCACTTTCTCCCCGACATCTTCGTGACCTGTGACGTGTGCAAAGGACGTCGCTTCAACCGCGAAACACTGGAAGTGCGCTACAAGGATCTGAACATTTCCGAAGTTCTCGACCTCACCGTGCATGAAGCCCGCGAGTTCTTCTCGAGCTACCCTGCGCTCGAACGCAGGCTCGGCGTGCTCGAAGACGTGGGTCTCGGCTACATCCGTCTCGGACAGGCGGCCACCACCCTTTCCGGCGGCGAAGCCCAGCGCATCAAGATTTCCCGAGAACTCGGCAAAAAATCCCTGCCGAAGACCTTGTACATTCTCGATGAGCCGACCACCGGACTGCACATGCACGAAGTAGGAAAGCTCATCAGCGTACTGCACCGCCTTGTGGACCGCGGAGCCACGGTGGTGGTCATAGAACACAATACCGATGTCATCCTTTCGGCTGATCACATCCTGGATCTCGGGCCCGGCGGCGGCGAAAACGGCGGCACCATCATCGCATCCGGCACACCTGAGGATATCATGAAGAATCCGGCCTCTATCACCGGGGTCTTTCTGGCGGAAGAAAGAGAAAAGCACCGCCGTTTTCTGGACGAACTTCTCAAAGAGGACAAGGCATGAAAAAACGCACGTTCCTTCTCACACTTCTTCTGTTTTCTCTTCCGACCCCGCTGTCGGCTCGTCCCGTTTCCGTCACCCTCTATCCCCAGGGGGCCATGGTCACGGAAGAGGATACCTTTCTGGCCGGAAAGGACATCGTGCTTACTCTGCCGGCAGAGGGAGACGCCGGGAGTCTCTCCGTCACACTCTCCGCAGGCTCCGTACTGGAATCGCGCCTCAGCGCAAAAAATGCGCCCTCCCCTGCCATGGAAGCTCTGCAAAAGGAACTGGATAAAGTGCGGAACGGACTCTCCCGCGTGGCCGCCGAGAGAGAAAGCCTGTCCTTCGAACGTCTGTTCTGGGCCGATCCGCCCATGGAGGCCAAAAACAGGAAAGATCTGGAACAACAGGCGGCCCTGAGCACCGAACACCTGAACAGACTTGCCGGAAAAGACATTGCCCTGAGCGCCGAGGAAAGGGAGCTTGAACGACAGCGCCTGGCGCTGGAGGCACGCATGGAGGCCGTCGGCAATCACAACAGCACCGTGCAGACCTGTACTCTCACCCTCAGGGACGCCCCTTCCGGCCCGCTTACCATGCGCTGGACATACTTTCTTCCCGGCGCCTCCTGGCAGCCCCGCTACCGGGTGCTTGCCGAAGAAGAAACCGGAATGGTCCGCGTATTCATGGATGCCGTTCTGCGTCAGTCCGGCGGTATGGACTGGAACGACGTGGATGTGACCCTCGCCTCCGTTGAAGACATGCACAGCGTGAACCCGCCCGCTCTGCCGGACTGGGTCATCGGTGAAGAACGGCCCGCCCTGCGTGCCATGAACGTCATGGCCGCCAAGGCCCCGGCCAGTGAACGCTCGGCACGCGTGCAGGAACATGCCACAGGTCTGCGCTGGTCTCTGGGCAGAATGAGCATTCCCGCCGAAGGACAGCTCACGCGGCCCGTGGCCTTCCACGAATTTTCGGCCAGCTTCTGCCGGCTCGTCCGCCCCCTTCAGGACACGCGGGCATGGATCACCGCCTTTCCCTCTTCAAAGGACCTTCCGATCCTGCCGTCGGGACAGGCCGTGTTCTACGTAAACGGAACGGAAAATGCTCGAGGCACATTCCAGCTGAATGTCGGACAGAAACAGATATTCTTCGGGGTCGATCAGCTTGTCGGCGTGAATGCGAACACCCTTCCGACCGGTGAAAGAAACGACGGCCCCTCGGCCCAGGTATGGCGTCGAAGCATGGACATCTCCAACGGTCACGACAAACAGGTGTGCGTACGTGTGGAAACGGCCGCTCCCATTCTGAGAAACAGTTCCATGAGCCTGAAAGAGAAAAGCTCGCCCAGTGCCGAACTGGAGGAGAAAGGAGCGCGTTATGTCTGGCTCCTGGATATTCCTGCCGGGGAAAGCGAACAGATTCTCCATGATGTGACCGTGACTATTCCGGAAGAAAAACACACCGACCAGCAACAGTCTTACTGACGGGCATACGGTCCGGAAGACTTTCTTTTCTGAAAGATTTCCGGACCGTTTCCATGCCTCAGACAAAAACGCGAAACCTCCGGACCATTCCACTGCACGGCGAATGCGATTTCTGCTTTTTCTTCATCGGCGTCCGCCCCGGCAATGCCTCTGCAGAAGGACGAAAAGGCACGGAGGGCAGACATCTGGAGGCATTGACAAGTGTTTTCCCCGAAGATTATCTTTCAAGGATATCCCTGCGGGCGCGTCCCGCTTTTTTCATCCTTCAAACTTCCTTCTATCTATGAAACAGACGATCGGCATACGCTTCAGTCAATACGGACAGGTTCTTGCCTGTCTTTACGACGCTGAGCAGGATACTCCTCTTGTCGTGGGCGAAAGCGCCATGGTCATGACCGAGCGGGGGCTGAACTGCGGACAGGTGGTCTGGCAACGCCCCTGGCAGGAAGACATGGAAAAAGCCTTCAAGGCAGCCAACGTCGCCGTTCAGAGCATGAACGGCTCGGACACGGAAAACGGTGAACAGAACACAGGCGACGCTGCTCCCATGCCTGAGGCCAGACGCGCCACGGAAGAGGAAAAAAACATTGCGCAGGATAACGCCGTTCTGTCCCGCGAAGCTCATCAGTTCTGCCGCCACTGCATCGCCGAGCGCAAGCTCGACATGAAGCTTGTGGACGTGGAGATTCTCTTCGACCGCAGCAAGATGGTCTTCTTCTTCACCGCTCCGACGCGTATCGATTTCCGCGATCTGGTCAAGGATCTCGTACGCCAGTACCGCACTCGCATAGAACTGCGCCAGATAGGCGTCCGTCATGAAACGCAGATGCTCGGAGCACTCGGCAACTGCGGCATGGTCTGCTGCTGCCGCCGCTATCTTCACCGCTTTGCTCCCGTGACCATAAAAATGGCGAAGGAGCAGAATCTGTTCCTCAATCCAGCCAAGATTTCCGGTATCTGCGGGCGCCTGCTCTGCTGTCTGAGCTACGAACAGGAGAATTACGACGCCTTTCACCGCAGCTGTCCCAGGCTCGGCAAGCGCTATCAGACAACGGAAGGCCCCATGCGTGTGCTGCGCAGCAATATGTTCCGCAACTCCGTCGTGGTGCTTCCCGACGGCGGTCAGGAAGTGGAAATGAGCCTTGAAGAATGGCAGGCTCTCAAACCCAGCAGGACCGAAGGTCCGTCCTCCCCTTCCGGAAAGGAACAGAAAACGCAGGCTTCCTCCGGCATGATGGTCTTTTCCACTGCTCCGGATACTCTTGACGACGATCTTGCTGGCTTCGAGCCTGTGGAAGAAGACGCCCCGCCCACTTCCCACGAGCCTAGCATGATGAACTCCGAAGAAGCGTCGCATCGCCGGAAAAAACATCACCATCATCAGGAACCGCACGACAGAAGCCGCCGTACCCGCACCCCGAGGGAACAGAAGGAACATACTCAGGACAACGCCGCATCCGATGAACAGGATCATGCCTGATCCCGTTCCGTACTTCCGGCCTGTCGCAACGCGCGTATTCGCAACATTGTGTCCCCCATGCACAGGCTCAGGTATCCGTCCCGCCTCGTCGCCATGTACAGAAAACGCTCTCAGCAGGAGTCCCCGTGAAAAGCTACTACATCACAACGCCCATCTACTATGTCAACGCCCGCCCTCATCTGGGGCACGCGTACTCCACCATCGTGGCCGATACTCTCAAGCGCTTTCATCGCATGCTCGGCGAAGATGCCCGCATGCAGACCGGTACCGATGAACACGGGGACAAGATAGTCAAGGCCGCCACGGCCGCAGGCGTGACGCCGCAGGCCTTCGTGGACGACATCTCCGGCATTTTCCGCAATCTCTGGCCGAAACTCGGCATCGAGAACGACGGCTTCATCCGTACCACTGATCCCGATCACATGAAGGCCGTGCAGGTTCTTCTTCAGCGTCTCTATGACAAGGGCGACATCTACTTCGGCGAATACGGCGGCCATTACTGCTACGGGTGCGAGCGCTTCTACACCGAAAAAGAGCTGGAAAACGGTCTCTGTCCCCAGCATCAGACCAAACCGGAATACATCAGCGAAAAGAACTACTTCTTCAAGATGTCCAAGTATCAGGATCAGCTGAAGCAGTATATTCTCGACAACCCGGACTTCATCCGTCCCGAAAGATACCGCAACGAAGTGCTTGCCATGCTGGAAGGCGGGGTGCTGGAGGATCTGTGCATTTCCCGGCCCAAGACCCGCCTTACATGGGGCATCGAACTGCCCTTCGACAAGGACTACGTGAGCTACGTGTGGTTCGACGCTCTTGCCAACTACATCACCGCTCTCGGCTGGCCGGACAATGAAAACGACGAATCCGGCAACTACAAAAAATACTGGCCCGGCGAACATCTTGTGGCCAAGGACATTCTGAAGCCCCACGGTATCTTCTGGCCTACCATGCTCATGGCTGCGGATCTTCCGCTGTACAGGCATCTCAACGTACACGGCTACTGGCTGGTCAAGGACACCAAGATGTCCAAATCGCTGGGGAACGTCGTCGATCCCCTCAAGGCTGCCGAACATTTCGGTCTTGATGCCTTCCGCTATTTCCTGCTGCGTGAAATGAACTTCGGCTCCGACGCTTCCTACTCCCCCGAAGCCATCATCACCCGCGTGAACGCCGATCTGGCCAATGACCTCGGCAACCTGTTCAGTCGTGTGCTGTCCATGAATGCCAAATACTTCGACAGCAAGATCCCTGCTCTCGGCAACCAGCTGGAAGCGGACGACATTCTCTCCGAAACCACGGACAACGGCGCCGCCAATTTCGTGCAGCTCTTCGGAGAACTGCGCTTCTCGCAGGCACTGGAAGCACTCTGGACTCCGGTGCGCGCCATGAACAAATATGTGGACGAACAGGCTCCCTGGACGCTTGCCAAGAACGGCGACACCGAACGTCTCGGCACCGTCATCCGCACGCTGCTGGAAAACATGTACAAGGTGGCCTACCTCATCTGGCCCGTCATGCCCACCGCTTCCGCCACCATGCAGGCTCAGCTCGGCCGTCCGCAGGGGACTCTGTCCGAAGACGCCCTGAACGACGTGCTGCGCTACCGCATGCACCTGCGTACCGGCCTTGAAATCGCCGCCGCCTCCAACCTCTTCCCTCGCCTCGAGATGGAAAAGGAAGAAGCTCCCGCCAGGCCCAAGAAGGAAAAGAAGGCGCCCGCGCCGAAGGAAGCTCCCGCCGAAACCGGCCCCAA
>USNI01000047.1 GCA_900555975.1 uncultured Desulfovibrio sp.
GATTTTATTGCCTGTATCACATCGTTGCTTTTCATGATGATACGCCCGTACTTCAGCGGAACAGCACCTGGGTCATGCCGTCGCCGCCCTGATCCTCGGGAGCGGTGTGGAAGGAATCCACGCCGGGAAAGGTGCGCAGAAGTTCATGGACGGCCTTGCGCAGCGCGCCCGTGCCGCGACCATGAACGATCTCCACGCCTTCCACGCCGGAAAGCAGGGACCGGTCGAGAAACTGTTCCAGTTCCGCTAATGCTAAATCAGCACGTTTCCCTCTCAAGTCAAGACGCAGAAAGGAAACTGGTCCGGAAACCTTTGCCGTTACGCTGCCCTTCGGTCCGGAAGGGGCGCCGGAGGCAGGCTGAAGATCGGAAAGAGGTGCCCACATGGTCACGCCGTTCAGATCGATCTTGCCCTTGCCGTTTTTTTCGTCCAGTTCGCGCAGCACGGCCTTTCTGTTCCACATGCGGTGCAGAACTTCTCCTCCCACGGTGAAGAGCGAGGGATCCGCCGCGGGCTTTTCCTCTTCCATGTCTCTGGCAGAACGGGCAAGATCCGCCCGGAGCTTCGACATTTCCTTCTGGGCCTGCTTGGCCGTAGCCTTGCCGCTCTTGTAGTCGCGCATGAGCTGCTGCGACATGCGGCGCACTTCTTCATCGAGTCTCTGGCGTTCCTTTTCCAGCTTCTGCTGAAGAGATTCGCGCCTGTCGCGCAGACGACGCTCTTCATCCCTGAGGCGGGAAAGTTCCTCTTCTCTTCGACGGGCAAGGTCGTTGAGCCTGTCCATCACGGCGTTCGCGTCGTCGCCGTCCATGAGCAGATAATGCTCCGCACGACGCAGCACCGATTCCGGCAGACCATGTTCCCGCGCCACGTCGAGAGCCTGACTTGCGCCTACCTGATCATAGGCCAGATGAAACAGCGGCTTTCTGGTGGAGGGATCGAACAGGACGGATGCCGCCCGCACGCCTTCATGCGTGAGAGCATAGCTCTTGAGCGCGGGAAAATGGGTGGCCGTCACGGTATAGGCCCCCTTTTCCAGCAGGCCGTCCAGCACGGCCTGAGCCAGAGCCGCCCCCTGAGAGGGGTCGGTTCCGGATCCGAATTCGTCAAGCAGAACGAGGGCATGTCCGTCCAGAGAGTCCCATATGGAGGCGAGATGATGGATCTGTCCGGTAAAGGTGGAGACATGATCGTCGAGGCTCTGCTCATCGCCTATGAAGGCGTATACGCGATTCCAGAAGGGAAGGGTGGAGCCTCCGTCCGCGGGAACCGGCAGACCGGAGAGCGTCATGAGCGTTATGAGGCCGAGCGTCTTGAGCGCCACGGTCTTGCCGCCTGCGTTGCCGCCGCTGATCACGAGCACGCGGTCACCTTCACGCAGGTTGATGTCGGCCGGCTCGATGCGCCTGGGGCCGGCATAGTTCTTGTCCGAGGCGTGGCGGGAAGCCTCCAGCACGAGCAGAGGATGACGCGCTCCGGGAAGATGGACGGGCGTTCCTTCTTCCAGCGGAACGCAGCGTCCGGAGAGCGCGGCTCCGAGAGCGCATTTCGCCTGACCGAGATCTATGTCGACAAGCAGCTTCCAGGCGGCTTCCACCTGAGGCATTTCCTGAAGAAGAAGGCCCGCGATCATGCGCAGAACCTTGCGCTCCTCCTCTCGTTCCTGCTGCTTGAGTTCCTGCAGGCGATTGTTCTGTTCCACCAGGAACATGGGCTCAAAATACAGTGTTTCCCCGGTATTGGAGTAGTCGTGAATGATGCCCTGGATGCGTCCCTTGAAGTTGGCCTTGAGCGGCAGCACATACCGGTCGGACGAGAGCGTCATGTAGTCGTCCTGAAGATAGCGGCCGATGTTGTACTTCTCGGCAAATTCCTTGACCCGGCGCAGACAGTTCTGATGGATCCCTCTGAGCTCGTTTCTGACGAGAAGAAGTCCGGGAGAGCTTTCATCCTTCAGATAGCCGTCGTCGCCGACGCAGCGGAAAAGTGCGGAGAGAGAAAGCTCCGGCATGGGCTGGCTGCAGGCGAGAGCGTCGAGAAGGGGACGGCGTGCGGCTCCGGCATGAATGCTCTGGGCGGCACGCCGGGCAAGTCCCAGCGTTTCCCTGAGCGCCCACAGGCCGTCCATGTCGAGCAGAGGATCGGCATGGGTGCGTACATGGATCAGAAGACCGGAAATGTCGGGGAAGGAAAGAGGTGAGAAATCCCCTTCGGCCAGCCAGGAACGCATTTCGTCGTAGACATGCTGGGCTGTGCGTACGCGGTCCTCGTCGTCCATGGGGCGCAGCGCAAGAGCGGCTTCCCTGCCTGCCTCGGAAAGGCAGAAGTCGGAAAGTCGTTCAAGGACACGGGGAAATTCGAGAGCGTGAAGAGTCCTTTCGTCCATAGGATCAGCGGGCCTGCTGAAGACGTGCCTTCACGGCGGCGCTCACGGCCTTGCCGTCCACACGGCCTTTATAGTCGCCCATCACGGACTGGATGACCTTGCCCATGCCGGACATGTTGGTCACGCCAAGCGCGGCGATGGCGGCGTCGATGGCCGCAGCCAGTTCTTCCTCGGAAAGCGGCTCGGGAAGGTAATCCTTCAAAATGGAAAGTTCCGCGGCTTCCTTCTCGGCGAGATCGGGCCGATTGGCCGCCGTGAACTGCTCGATGGAGTCCTGACGCTGTTTGGCCTGCTTCTGGACGACGGAGGCAAGTTCTTCGTCGGTGACGGGCCGCATGAGTTCCACCTGCAGGTTCTTCGCTGCCGTCTTCAAAAGGCGCAGCACACCCAAGCGCAGGGCATCCTTGGCCTTGTAGGCGGCAATGTAGTCCTGCTCGATACGCGTTGTCAGAGACATGATAATTCCCGGGAGATGATGATTGAAAAAACACGGAAAGCCGAAAGGACTTCCCGTGTATCCACCTCTATCGCCTACGAGATCGTCCGTCCCGGTTGCCGGAAAGACAAACGGGACAAACACGGAAACGCTCCGCTCGTCTGCGGGAGGAGCCCCGCCAAAAAGGACGGGATGCACTCCCGTCAAAACGATGGAGCGTTCCAAACCCCTTGTCTTTCCGTTTCCGCATCCGGGAGGACGAAGAAACGGAAAGGACTAAGCGGCGTTCATCTTACGCATTTTCTTCAGCAGACGCTTGCGGGCGGCGGCCTTTTTCTTCTTGCGCATGACGCTCGGCTTTTCGAAGTGCTGGCGCTTCTTCATTTCAGACAAAATGCCAGCCTTTTCCACCTGCTTCTTGAAGCGGCGCAGAGCGATATCGAAGTTGTAGTCGTCTTCGTTCAGAAAGACTCCGGGCATTGGTCATCACCCCCTCTTTGCGAAATACTCTCCAAGGAGGGCGACAAAAACACCCGGCCTGAAGACAGAAAGAGGAAGATAGACGACTTTCCGAAAAAAGGCAAGCCCTAATGACTTTCCGCCGGGTGCTCCTCACCGTGGCAACCGCAGCCGCCCCGGCAGGTGTCCCAGATCGAGCGCAGGATCACATAGCCCACGCCGGTGCCGATCACGAACAGCACGAGGTAGAGCACCCCAAAGAAGACCGCGAAATCGGGGGACCACCACGGAATGTCCTGAGGAAGGGGGCTGTGGATCGTTTCGCCGTGCAACATCTGCTTTCTCCTTACTTGTTTAGCGCATCCTTGAGCATCTTTCCGGGACGGAACCGCACCACCTTGGAGGCCGCGATGGTGATGACATCTCCGGTACGGGGGTTGCGTCCCTGACGTTCCTGACGCGTTTCCGCAACGAATGTGCCGAAACCGGTCAAGGTGAGCTTGCCGTCTTCCGCCAGCATTTCCTGGACGGATTCCAGCATGGCATTGAGGGAACGTTCCGCAGCCGCTTTGGTCATGTTGGCCCGGGCCGCAATCTGCGCGACGAGATCTGCCTTGGTCATCATCGACTCCTTCTGCTCGTTTCGGACCACGGACGGCAGGACATGGTACACCACCACGACCCGCTCCGCAATCGCGCCCGACGTCACAGGGCAGCACCTTTTATCCGGCACAACGCCCTCTGATCATGGGGCATTTATTGGGGCAAAACTTGGCTCAGCCGTTCTTTTGGTCAATCATGTTTTTTCGGGGAAGTCAACACCCCGAACGTCCAAAAATTCCGGCAAGCTGTTGAAACTGTTCCGGCGTGAGCGTCTCGGGACGCGCTTCCGGGGCGATACCCAGCCGCTCGAGCGCGGCGGCGGTGTCGTCCCTGCCCGCACGCCGGAGGATCGATTGCAGCTGCTTGCGCCGCAACTGGAAACAAAGCTTCAGTATGGAGGAAAGGGCCTTCGGGTCCGCGGGATGCCGTTCCCGAGGCAGGGGGATGAACGTGACCACGGCGGAATCCACCTTCGGAGGCGGATTGAACGCACCGGGCCCGACCACAAAGCCCCACTCGACCCGGACATAGCTCTGGATCCAGACCGACAGCGCGCCGTAGTCCTTGGTCCCCGGCTTGGCGTACAGCCGCTCGGCCACTTCCTTCTGCACCATGAACACCGCCCGCGTCAGGTCCGGCGTCCGGGACACGATATCCCACATGAGCGGCGAACCGACATTATAAGGCAGGTTGCTGATGATTTTCCACGGGCCTTCCAGCGACTCCCAAGGGAAGGCCAGAGCGTCGGCATTGAGCACCTGCACGGCGGGGGCGGGGCGTTCCAGCTCGGCATGATGGGCAGCCCAATAGCTGTCCTTTTCGATGAGGCGGAACTCGGCGGGGCCCCGCTCGTGGATGATGCCGGTGATGGCGCCCGGACCGGGGCCGATTTCCAACACCCGGTCCTCCGGCCCGATCCGCAGAAGCTCCACGATACGGGCCGAGGTTTTGGCGTCTTTCAAAAAATGTTGGCCAAGGCTTTTCTTGGCCCGAGGTGCAGCAGTCAAAACATCCCTCACACGGTTCAGGGAAAAAGACGTTTTCCCATTGAAGCCGAAATACTACCCGTTTCGCCCCGGCTGTCAATGATGCCCGGGGTCCGCCCCGCGCGTCCGTACCCTTATTTGCACAAAAAGACACAAGCACCGGGCTACGGTCCCGCAGCCCGGAAAAAAACACAGCAACCACGCGGGGGAAAAGACCCCCTTGACATCTATAGAGACTACTCCCTATGACAAACGGTAAGAACAGATCGAAAGCGGGCCCGCCGTGCGCGGGGCCTCACGGAGATCCTTATTTCCCGTGCCCCGTTGCGCGGGGAACATAACGGCACTCCCTCCGGGGTGACCCGGAAGGAACTGGTAACACCCACAGAAGCAGGAGAGGACTATGTCCAAAGCCTTGGATAGCCAGCGAACCTACGCCCTGATCGGTACAGGCGGCTGCGGAAAAACCTCACTGGCGGAAATGCTGCTCTTCCAGAGCGGCGTCATCAACCGTCTGGGAGCCATTGAAGAAGGCACGACCACTCTTGATTACGAACCGGAAGAAATCAAGCGCCGCGGCTCCATCCAGCCCGGATTCGCCACTTTCCTCTGGAACAAGGACCGCCACTTCCTCATGGACGTCCCCGGCGACACCAACTTTACCGGTGACCTTCCCTACCTGCTGATGGGCGTCGACGCGGCCGTCCTCGTCATCGATGCCGTCGACGGCGTGCGCCCCCTCACCCGCCGCATCTGGAACGCCGTGCGCGAAGCCGGACTGCCGTCCTTCGTGTTCATCAATAAAATGGATCGCGACCGCGCCGACTTCGATATGGCCTTCAACGGCCTTTCCTCGGTGCTCGGCATGAAGCCCGTTACCCTGTACATGCCGGTCATGACTGACGGCGTGTTTACCGGCGTCGTGGACATCCTCGGCGGCAAGGCCCTTATGTTCGGCGAAAACGGCGCCGTGACCGAAGCCCTCATCCCCGACGCCATCGCGGACGAAGCGGCGCTCCTGCACGACACCACCGTCGAAAACATCGCCGAGTCCGACGAAGAGCTGATGGAGAAATACCTTGAGGAAGGTTCCCTTTCCGAAGAAGACCTCGCCTCCGGCCTGCGCAAGGGCGTGCTCAACGCCAGCCTTGTCCCGGTCGTGGTGGGCTCCTCGCTCGAAAACAAGGGCGGGCGCGAACTGCTCGACGCCATCGCCCGCCTCTTCCCCTCGCCGCTCGAACGTCCGGCCTTCCTCGACGCCGACGGCAACGAACGCGCCTCCAGCGACGAAGGCCCGGCTTGCGGCTTCGTCTTCAAGACCATTGCGGACCCGTTCTCCGGCCAGCTCAACATGGTGCGCGTGATCTCCGGCACCATCAGCTCCGAATCGACGCTCAAGAACATGCGTACCGAGGAATCCGAACGCCTCGGCACCCTCCTCTATCTTGACGGCAAAACGCAGACGCCCTGCAAGGATGTGCTCGGCCCCGGCGCGATCATTGCGGTGGGCAAGCTGAAAAATACCCGCACGGGCGACACGCTCAGCGACGACAAGGCCCCCTTCGCGGTCGCCATGCCGCAGCTCGCCCCGCAGCTCATTACTTTCGCCCTCGCGCCGAAGGAAAAGGGCGACGAAGACAAGGTGTACGCCGCCGTCCAGAAGCTGCTGGATGAGGACGTGACCTTGAAGCTGAGCCGCGACGAGGAATCCGGCGACATCCTGCTTTCGGGCATGGGCCAGCTCCACATCGAAACCGCCGTCGAGCGCGCCAAACGCCGCTACAAGGTGGAAATCCTGCTCAAGACGCCCAAGGTCCCCTACCGTGAAACCGTTCGCGGCAAGGTACAGGTGCAGGGCCGCCATAAGAAGCAGAGCGGCGGACGCGGCCAGTTCGGCGACTGCTGGATCGAAATGGAAGGCTTGCCGCGCGGTTCCGGCTACGTGTTCGAAGACGCCATCGTCGGCGGCGCCATCCCGCGCAACTACATCCCCGCCATCGACAAGGGCGTTCAGGAAAGCGCGGCCCGCGGCTTCATCGCCGGCTGCCCGGTCGTGGACTTCAAGGTCCGCCTCTATGACGGCAGCTACCACACGGTCGACTCCTCGGAAATGGCCTTCAAGGTGGCCGGTTCGCTGGCCTTCAAGAAAGCCATCGAGTCCCTGAAACCCGTTCTGCTCGAACCCATCGTGCTGCTCTGCGTTTCCGTCCCGGACGAGTACATGGGCGACGTCATCGGCGACCTCTCCTCGCGTCGCGGCAAGGTGCTCGGTTCCGACTCTCAGGTCGGCATCACGGAAATCAAGGCTCACATCCCCATGAGCGAAGTGCTACGCTACGCGCCGGATCTTCGCTCCATCACAGGCGGCCAGGGCGTCTTCACGATGGAATTCGACCACTACGAAGAAGCCCCGCAGCCCATCGTCGACAAGGTCATCGCCGAGCACCAGAAAGCGAAGGCCGAAGAATAGGGAATGCCTCCGGCGGCAAGGGGCTCTGCCCCTTGACCCCGCCGGGGGAAATGATTTCCCCCGGACCCCCTCAAGGTCAAAGAAG
>USNI01000048.1 GCA_900555975.1 uncultured Desulfovibrio sp.
GGCTCCGAGCTTTGAACGCGCTTCCGAAGCGGTGACGAAGAAGGTGTCCGAACTTTCCGCCGAAGACTGCGCCTTTGACATCGGTGAAGAAACGGTGAAGGAATATGCGAAGCTTCTGGCCGATGCCCGTACCATCGTGTGGAACGGACCTGTGGGGGCATTCGAGACGGTTCCCTTCGACAAGGGCAGCCGTGCTCTGGCCGACATCCTGGCCGACTCCGATGCCTATACCCTGGTGTGCGGCGGTGATACCGTGGCCGCGGTGGAGTCCTTCGGCGTAGCCTCCAGAATGGGCTATCTTTCCACCGGCGGCGGCGCCTTCCTTGAAGTCCTGGAAGGCAAGACCCTGCCTGCCGTGGCGGCGCTTGCCGACGCGGCGTCGAAAAAGAAGATCTGACGAACGTGACCGGCTGGACGTCATCATCGTTCTGACCGGCCTCACATATCATGGAGAAAGGGCGGGGAAAAGTTTCCCCGCCCTTTCTCTTTATCAGGCTGATGCGTTTTGCCGATGGACGCCGCATCCCGTTTCAGTCGTTCCGTCTCCGGCAAGAAGGACGCCCGTCTTTTCCTGTCAGCCTCCTATGGCGGACATGCGCTTATGGGCCACGGGACCGTTTCTGGAGGCAAGAATTTCCGCACCCACGGGTTTTCGTGAGACGGCGTCGATCATGATGCGGCGAACTTCTTCTGCACCCTTGTCGCGCAGTGCGTCCCGCACGGGATATTCTCTGTCGTCGAAAAGACAGGTGCGGATATTGCCTTCCGCCGTCAGCCGCAGACGATTGCAGGACTGGCAGAAGCTTTGCGTGACCGAGGTGATGAGGCCGAAGCTGCCTTTTGAAACGCGGCCGTCCGGCGTAACGAGCTTCCACAGTTTTGCAGGACCGCGTTCCTCGGCCGCGTTTCCGTCGATTTCCTGACCGTCTCTGCGTCGCAGAGCCACCGGGTCGAGTCTCCAGTATCTGCGGGCCGTTTCCAGAATGTCGGCAGCCGGCCAGAACAGATTGTTCGACCAGATGGTGGAGTCTCCCATGGGCATGAACTCGATGAAGCGCACATCCACCGGCCAGTCCATGGCCATGGATGCAAGATCATGCAGTTCGACGTCGTTGACGCCGCGCATGGCCACGGCGTTGATCTTCAGGGGAATCCCCAGTTCCAGCATGCGATGCATATTGCCGAGCACCGTGGGCAGTTCGTCTCTGCCGGTGATGGCGGCGTATTTTTCGCGATCCAGAGAGTCAAGGGACAGATTGACGGATACATCCAGAGCCTTGAGCGTCTCCAGTGCGGGAGCGAGCAGGGTTCCGTTGGTGGTCAGCTTCAGCGCAATATGCGGGAATCGGTCGTGTATTTTGACGAGAAAATCAAGAAATCCCTTTCTGGCAAAGGGCTCTCCGCCGGTGAAGCGCAGTTTGTGCACGCCGAGACCGATGGCGATTTCGATGATTTTTTCTATTTCCTCGAAACGCAGGATCTTTTCGTGCGGAATGAAGGGAACGCCTTCATCCCGACAGTAGCGGCAGCAGAGATTGCAGCGGTCGGTCACGGAAATCCGCAGATAGCGTACGGTTCTGCCGTGTCCGTCGACGAGCAGGGCAGGGGAGACTTCATTCTGTTCCGGCATGAGGTCAGCTCCTTCCGCAGTCGCTCATGTCGCCGTTGAGCTTTTCCAGCGCATGGGGCAGTACGGGCAGCAGTGCCGCAAGGTTTTCCTGTGCGGCGAGACGGCTTCCCGGCAGGGCGATGAGCATGGTCCGTCCCAGCGTACCGGCCAGACAGCGGGAGAGCACCGCACGAGGCGTGTGTGCCAGACCTTCGGAGAACATGACCTGTTCGAAGCCGGGCAGACGGCGGTCCAGCACGGGCAGCAGGGCTTCCGGCGTGAAGTCGCGGGGAGAAAGCCCCGTACCTCCCGTGGTGACGATGAGTCCCCAGCCGGAGGAGGCAAGATCCCTGACAAGCTTGCGCAGAGCGCGCGGATCATCGGGCAGCAGGAAAAGCTCACGCTTTGCCGGCGACAGCTCGGAGAGCATGTCGAGCAGGGCGGGACCGCTTTCATCCACGCGGATTCCTGCATACCCCTTGTCGGAAAGCGTGATGCAGGCCACGGCGAGACCTTCGCCGTTCCAAGGTTCGGGCAGAGGTTTCGGCAGGGGCAAAGGCGTGTCCTCCACCTCGAAGAGCAGCGGATCATCGGTCTTGAACAGACCGCTTTTGCCGCCGGACTTGAGAATGAGACGCACGTCGCGGATCACCACGTCCTTCTGCACGGCCTTGACCATGTCGTAGATGGTGGCCGCGGCAATCTGCGCCGCAATGATGGCCTCCATTTCCACGCCGGTGCGTCCTGTGGTGCTGGCTGAGGCCTCAAGGATCACGGCAGGAGGCTCGTCCTGCACTTTGAAGCGCACGTCGGCATGGGTTATGGCCAGAGGGTGACACATGGGAATAAGTTCAGCCGTGCGTTTCGCCGCCATGATGCCCGCCACCTGGGCCACGGTGAGAACATCGCCCTTGGGCAGAGCCTTTGCCTTGAGCAGTTCCAGCGTGTGGGCGTTCAGCTCCACCACGGCTCTGGCTATGGCCGTGCGCTTCGTTTCCTGCTTGGCGCCGACATCCACCATGCGGGGAGCGCCTGAAGCGTCGAGATGGGAGAATTCAGACATGACCGACCTCGTCTCATGCCTGGGGAAGAACCTGGGGACGGAAGGAAATGCGGATGCTGTCGCCGGGCTTTACCACGCCGCCTTTGATGATCCGGCAGAACACGCCTCTTCTGGGCATGATGCAGTCTCCGACCTGCTGTCGGATGGCGCAGCCCATGTGACACTCCTTGCCGATCTGGGTGAGCACAAGCTCGATGTCGTCGCCGATGGTGAAGCGGGTGCCGAGGGGGCAGGTATGGAGTTCCAGGCCTTCCGTGGTGATGTTTTCGGCAAAGTCGCCGGGATGGACGTCTGCCCCCATGGAGCGCATGTATTCTATGTCTTCCATGGCGAGAAGGCTGAGCTGACGGTGGGAGCCGTCGGCATGGACGTCGCCTTCCACGCCGTGGTTGGCCACAAGCGTCACCTGCGGCTGATTGATTTTCTTTTCACCCTTGCGGGAACTTGTGGATACGGCAACGATGCGCATGATGTTTTCTCCAGACTTGCTGTGTTCGTTTATGATGTTGCTTGCGACCGGTCCGCATTCAGACCGGATCGCTGACAATGCCGATTTCCCTTGCATCGAGGGCTGCGGGAACGTCCCTGTCATGCGTGGCGCATACGACGCTGACGCCCCGGGCACGCAGAGACCTTACAACACTGAGTATGGCCTTTTCGCTCGCCGCGTCAACATTGGACGTCGGTTCATCGAGAAGAAGGACCGAGGGAGAAAGAATGAGACGCGACGCCAGAGCTATGCGCTGTCTCTCTCCGCCGGAAAGTTCTCCCGGTCCGCGCGAGGCCATGCTTTCAGGGTCGGTGAAGCCTACGGCCAGCATGCTTTCCATGTAGCCTTTGCGTGCAAGTTTTCTGTCGACTCCCCTCAGTCTCAGCCCCAGCGTGACGTTCCAGAAGACGGAGGCCTTCATGAGATACGGCTCCTGCAGCAGAAGAGTGATTTCCCTGCGGGGCTCCGTCTGGCTGCCTGTGTAGCGCAGAACGCCGGATGTGGGTTTTTCCAGAAAGGCGAGCAGACGCAGAAGCGTGGACTTGCCGCTGCCGTTTCTTCCGGTAAGCACCACGGTTTCTCCCCTTTCCATGACGAACGAGGGAAGATGGAGCGCCGTGATGCTGCCGTAGCATTTGCGCAGGTCGTGCGCTTCAAAAAGAATGTTCATGCGCGTCCCTTGTGTCTGAACCAGGCGAGAAGAAAATTGACCAGAAAGGCGATGAGCAGCAGCACGAGGCCGAGGGCTATGCCCTGAGCGAATTCTCCCTTGCTGGTTTCCAGAGAGATGGCGGTCGTCATGGTTCTTGTGGAGTAGCGGATGTTGCCGCCGAGCATCATGGCGACGCCCACTTCCGTGACGACGCGTCCGAAGGCGGTGACACAGACCATGCCGAGATCATATCGTATTTCCCGTATGGTGTGCAGCGCAAGCTGCGAGGGGGATGCGCCAAGCGTCAGCAGCGTTTCCCGGCAGTGCCGGTCGAGGTTCTCCACGGCCTGCGCCGTCCATGAGATGACGATGGGCAGAGCGAGAATGCTCTGGCCTATGATCATGCCCGGCAGCGTGAAAAGCAGACCGAACTGACCGAGCGGTCCGCGGTAGGTGATGAACACATATACGATGAGTCCTATCAGTACCGTGGGGAAGGCCAGGAGCGTATCCGAGAGAAGCCTCAGAAATTTTTTTCCGGGAAACGTGGTGTAGCCGAGCAGAAATCCAAGAGGCAGTCCCAGAGTGGCTGCGATGAGCAGGGCGCAGCTTGTGGAGGAAAGCGTGGCCTGGATGGCGGAGAACGTGGCGTCGTCCATGTTCAGAAGCAGATCGAGCGCCTTGCTCATGCCTTCGCTGAAATATCCCATGATGACCTGCGGATGAAAAAAGGAAAGCGGGCCGGAGCGCCGGCCCGCCCGGGGATTGTTACTTGCCCGCGTTGGGGAAGAAGAGCTGCTTGCCTTCGAGCTTGTAGTCTTCAATGAGTTTCTGGGTTTCGGGCTTTACCCACCAGTCTTCGAACTTGACGGCAAGATCCTTCTTGACGTTGGGGCAGATGGCGGGATTGGTCGTGATGACGCTGTACTGGTTGAACAGCGCGGAATCGCCTTCCACCACGATGGCAAGAGGATTGGCGTCGCCCTGCTGGTTGGCATACTTGATCCAGGTACCGCGGTCGGTAAGGGCATAGGCACCCTTTTCGGCGGCAATGGCCAGAGTGGCCATCATGCCCTGACCGGCGGAAATATAGAAGGGTTCCTTGTCGGGAGAGAGATTGGAGTCCTTCCACAGCTTCAGCTCGGCGGAATGGGTGCCTGACTTGTCGCCGCGGCTGACGAAGCCGGCCTTGGCGTCATAGATGGCCTTCAGCGCTTCGGCAGTGGTCTTGCCGGCAACTTTTGCAGGGTCGGCCTTGGGACCGACGATGACGAAGTCATTGTACATGACCTGACGACGGTCGATGCCGTAGCCGTCTTCAATGAACTTCTTTTCCACATCGGGCGCATGAACGAGAAGAACGTCGGCGTCGCAGTTCTTGGAGATTTCAAGAGCCTTGCCGGTGCCCACGGCCACCCACTTGAGATCAATGCCGGTTTCCTTCTTGAAGGTGGGCACGACGTATTCCAGCAGACCGGAATCCTGGGTGCTGGTGGTCGTGGCCATCATCAGAGAGTCGGCCGCCTGCGCGGGGATGGCGCAGGACAGTGCAAGCAGGGTGCTGAAAAGGATTTTGCCTGAATGATTCATGGAAAAGCTCCTTGTATGGTTTTGCGATGTCTCCGGGGAGACATCGGCGTTGTCAGTCGGGAATGAGATGGACGCCCCGGGCCGGAAAGCTCATGCAGACTCTGCTTCCCTGGCGGATATTGAGTCTGGACAGAAAAGCCGTTTCCTGTACGGCGTTTATCTGTGTGCCGTCTCCAAGTTCCAGAACGAGAAACGTCTCCACCGTATCCTGATGCATGGCTGCGACGGTGGCCCGTACCGGGCCTTGAAGGGCGGCAGGCATTTTCTCGGTGGATACGACGATGCACTCCGGATCTATGACGACGGTAACTACCTGATTGAGATGCAGTTCCATGTTCATGAACTGCCTTGCCTCGCACAGGGCCGCAATGACCAGATCGGAAAAGGTGGTGACTTCCACGCTGACGGCCCGCATGCCCGTGGAAATGGCGGTGACGATGCCGATGAATGTGTTCCCGTTTTCGTCGTTCCACCCGTTCTTTTCTGCTGATGCTCCACGCACGATGCGTTTTGCTTCGCCTCCTGCGAAGTCCAGAAATTCCGTGATCTGGGAATGTTTCTGCTGACCGAGAAAGGTCTGGACCACATTGAAGGGAACATGGAGTTCGAGAAGTTCCAGCCCCCTGGCATAGCGTATGGCACGCGGTCCGGCCATTCCGGGAGACAGCCCCATGCCTTCGGCCACGGCGTAGAACTTCTTGCGTACGAATCCCTGATCAAAGCGCAGGAAGCCGTCCTGTTCAGCTTCAGGCAGACTCAGGATCCGTCGGATGTGCTTCATGCAGGAGAGCGGCAGCAAGACATCCCGACTGCCGGGGTCGGGCACGTGCACCATGCCGGTCACGGTGTCGATGGTTTCGCGGACAGGCATTCCAAGTGCTTCGCCGAGACGCAGCCCTCCGTATCGGATGAGCAGAAAAAGAAGATGAAGCCGCGCGCGGACGATTTTTTTCGCCGTGGTCGTGGCCTCTGCTTCCCATGCCTCCCAGCGCAGGGTAAGCTGTTCGAGCATGCTTCTGTTCAAATGTTGCTGAGTCAATGGGTACTTCGCAGTTTGCCTGTTCCGGTCCGCGGAAATACGGAATCGGACATGGAGCGGGCCATGTCGTTTCATAAATGACATAAAAACGTCATGGTGTATATGCTGTGAAAAATGTCCGTTACTCCATGCGGCATCCTCTTCAAGAGAAAGAATGCTCGTTTCAAAATAACAGAAAATCACCGTTTGAGCAATACTGAAATGGTGAAGCGCTTAGTGAAGCGGTTTTTATTTCAAAATTATCATACTTCCTTTCAAGATCATTGAATAAAAAAGTGAAAAACGTTTTCATGGAACGCCCTCCCGGCAGACGCGGGCCCTCTTTTTTTTTTT
>USNI01000049.1 GCA_900555975.1 uncultured Desulfovibrio sp.
CCATTCTCTGTCTGGTGGGGCCTCCAGGCGTGGGCAAGACCTCCCTTGCCAAGTCCATAGCCGAAGCCACGGGACGCGAGTTCGTACGCATCTCTCTCGGCGGCGTGCGTGACGAAGCCGAAATACGCGGTCATCGCCGCACCTATATCGGCGCACTGCCCGGAAAGATCATCATGGCTCTGAAGCGCGCCAAGTCGAACAATCCGCTCTTCTGCCTCGACGAAATCGACAAAATGACCGTGGATTTCCGCGGAGACCCGGCTTCTGCGCTGCTGGAAGTTCTGGATCCGGAACAGAACAGCGCCTTCAACGATCACTATCTCGACATGGATTACGACCTCTCACAGGTGTTCTTCATCACCACGGCCAACTCCATGCAGAGCATTCCCGCGCCGCTTCTCGACCGTATGGAAGTGCTGGAACTTTCCAGCTATCTTGAAGGTGAGAAGGTACACATAGCCAGAGAATTCCTGCTCCCCCGTCAGTGGAAGCTGCACGGCCTCAAGCCTGAGAACATGAACCTCACCGACGAAGCGCTGCTTGAGATCATCCGCTCCTACACGCGGGAATCCGGCGTTCGCAACCTGGAACGTCAGATCGCCGCCCTCTGCCGCAAGACGGCCATCCGTCTTGTGGACGCAAACGACACGGACATGTGCGTCACCATCGCGGACAAGGATCTCGAAGATTTCCTCGGCGTGAAGAAGTACCGGTACGACGAGAAGGAAAATCATCCCCAGTCCGGCGTCGTGGCAGGACTGGCCTACACCGGTGCGGGCGGCGACATTCTGTACATTGAAACCGTGGTCATGCCCGGCAATGGAAAAATCCAGGTCACGGGCAAGCTCGGCGACGTCATGAAGGAGTCGGCACAGGCGGCCTTCTCCTACATCCGCTCCCGCTCGAGTCAGCTCGGTCTGCGTCCCGACTTCTACAAGGACATCGACATTCACGTGCATGTGCCCGAAGGCGCCGTGCCCAAGGACGGTCCTTCCGCAGGCATCACGCTGGCCACGGCGATCGCTTCGGCACTGCTCGGCATTCCGGTTCGGGACGACGTGTGCATGACCGGTGAGATCACCCTGCGCGGCCGCGTGCTCGCCATCGGGGGACTCCGGGAAAAGCTCCTGGCCGCCAGCCGTTCCGGCATGAAAACCGTGCTCGTGCCTGCGGACAACGAAAAGGATCTCAAGGATGTTCCTGAAGAAATCCTCAAGACCCTCGACATCCACTTCGTGCGCGATGCCGACGAGGTACTTCCGCTGGCGCTTACGGCCTCGAAGGAGGAAATCTTCTCCGGAGAAGCCTCCCACGCACTGACGCATTCCCTGCGGGCCTCCCGCAGCCTGTCTCAGGATCTCGGCGGCGCCGTTCTGTAAGACACGGAAATGATCCTGACAGGAAAGCCCCTTCCGGATATTCTCCGGAAGGGGCTTTCCTCTATCCTCTGATCCACGACGCGGCGCAGATCGAAACAGGCGACATCGAGAAGAGGGAAAACGAAGACTCCCCATATCAGCGGAATCTTCTCAGCCTCAACGCATTGAGCACCACGGACACGGAAGAGAGCGACATGGCCGCGCCCGCCAGCATGGGAGACATGGCCGGACCGCCGAACAGCAGCAGGACGCCCGCCGCCACCGGCACGAGAAGCACGTTGTAGGCAAAGGCCCAGAACAGGCTCAGACGAATGTTGGCCAGCGTGGCGCGACCAAGACTGAGCGCCGTCTTCACGCCGGGAAGTCCGCGCAGAAGCACCACGTCCCCGGCCTCCATGGCCACGTCGATGCCGGACCCCATAGCCATGCCCACATCGGCACGGGCAAGGGCAGGAGCATCATTGATGCCGTCTCCCACCATGCCCACATGCCGTCCCCCGGCCTGAAGGCGTGAAATGACCTGTTCCTTGCCGTCGGGCAGAACGCCTGCAACCACATCATCAATGCCGGCACGGGCCGCCACGGCACGGGCCGTGCGTTCATTGTCGCCGCTCAGCATCATGACCCTGCATCCCATGCCGCGGAGTTCACGAACGACTTCGGGCGTCTCCTCCCGCAGAGGGTCAGCCACGCCGAGCATGGCTGCGAACACGCCGTCCGCGGCAAGAAGAAGCGGCGTCTGACCGTCATCGGCCAGACGGAGCATCCGCGCCTTCTGCTCCGGGGAAAGGGTTATTCCGTGTTTCTCAAGAAGACGCTCGTTGCCGAGCAGAAGGGAACGACCATCCACGCTGCCCGTCACGCCGGCGCCTCCCACGGCGAGAAAGCCTTCCACGGGTCTGACGGTAATGCCACGCGAAGCGGCGGCATCGAGGACGGCCCGCGCCAGGGGATGCTCGGAAGCCGCCTCCAGAGAAGCGGCCAGTGCAAGAGCCTCGTTCTCTTCCATGCCCTCGGCGTGAATACTGATCAGTCGGGGACTTCCTTCCGTCAGCGTTCCCGTCTTGTCAAAAACGATGGTGTCAAGATGTCCCGACGCCTCCAGCGCCGTGCCGTTCTTCATGAGCACGCCGAGCTGAGCGCCGCGTCCCGTAGCCACCATGATAGACATGGGCGTAGCCAGACCGAGCGCACACGGACAGGCCACCACAAGCACGGCGACGAACATGCGCAGCGCCTCGCCGAAAGGCAGATGCCCGAAAAACAGCCATGCAAGAGCCGCCGCCGTAGCCACGGTTATGACGGCAGGAACGAAGTAAAGACTGATGCGGTCGGCCAGACCGGCAATGGGAGCCTTGGATCCCTGCGCCTCACGTACCAGATGGATGATGCGGGCAAGGGCCGTATCCGCACCTACGCGACGGGCCTCCATGACAAAGGAACCGCTCACGTTCAGCGTGCCGGCATTGACCTCGTCGCCCTCGGTCACGTCCACGGGCATGGATTCGCCCGTCAGACTGGACATGTCGAGGGCGGATGATCCTTCAGACACCACGCCGTCCACGGGAATGCGGGAGCCGGGCTTGATGAGCAGCCTGTCTCCGGGCATGACGGCACGCACGGGAATTTCCCTGACGCTTCCGTCCGGCAGCATGCGCTCCACCTGCTCGGGAGTCAGCTCCATCAGTCCCCGTATGGCTTCGGATGTTCTGGTGCGGGACACGGCTTCCAGATACTTTCCGAGGGAGATGAGGGCAATGAGCATGCCGGCTGATTCGTAGTACAGACCCATGACGGCCTGATGCGCTTCCTCAGGAGAAGGCGCAACGACGATTTCCAGCGTACTCCACAGGCTGTAAAGCAGCGCGGCTCCCGTTCCCATGGCCACAAGAGAATCCATGTTGGGAGCGCCGCGCAGAAGAAGCGGTATGCCGTGCCTGTAAAAATCGCGGCCGGACCAGACGATGGGCAGCGTCAGAAGAAGCTGGAACAGCGCAAAGATCAGGGGACTTTCCTGCGGAGAAAGCCAGAAAGGCAGAGGCAGCCCCCAGTGACTGCCCATGGCCACGACCACGAGAGGCACGGCAAAAAGAAATTCCGTCACGAGACGGCGACGACGCACGGCAAGATCGGCCATGGTCTTTTTCTGTTCGCTCTCCCAGAGATCGTGCTCATCGACATCCGGAGGAAGATAGGACGCCTTGAAGCCGAGCCTGTCCACCCGTTCCGTCACTTCACGGATAAACGGTTCCAGACCGCCATCCAGCGCGCCTTCCGCGGGACGGATCTGCGCCGTTCCGTCGGCAAGACTGACCGTGGCGCTGTCTATGTGCTCCATGTTGCTGAGCGCTCGCTGAGAGCGGGCGGAACATGCTCCACAGGCCATGCCGTCGATGCGGAATCTGAGTATTTCAGGATTGTTTTTCATGGAACTCTCTTTACCGGACGCACAATGAATCCGGAGAAAAACATGAGAAAAAGGGCCTCTGGCATTGAAAAAGAATTTCTGCCGGCAGACAAGAGCTCTTCCCTGCAGCCGATGCAAACAATACGGAAACGTTCGTCCGGACAGAATCTCCGCTCTGCCCGGACGCCTTCTCCCGACTACCGGATCTCGCAGACCTGGAATCCGAGATCATCCACGGCCTTTCTGAGAGCCTCATCGGTCACGGTATCGGCAGCCTCGACCTCGGCCTTTTTGGCGGCAAGATCAACCGTAACGTCGCTGACGCCTGCGATCTCCCGCAGAGCCTTGTCCACACTGGCGGTGCAGTGTCCGCAGCGCATGCCTTCAATGCTGATGACTTTCTTCATGATATGTCTCTCCTTTTTCGAGCGGCAGATGATTCTGCCGGACGTTTGACTTATGCTTTCTTTATAGCTATGAATATGCTATAAGCAAGAATGTACTTTTTTGGTACATAGTTTCTGAAAGGATACCGACATGGATCAGATGAACAACTGCTGCTGTTCCCGAAGCACGCAGCCGGCCGGTGAAGAACTCCACTGTCCGGTGGAGGCCACGCTCGACATGATCGGCGGCAAGTACAAGACGCTCATTCTCTGGAAGCTCATTTCCGGCCCCATGCGCTTTTCCGAACTGCGCCGCGCCGTTCCCGCCGCCACGCCCAAGATGCTGACGCAGCAGCTCAGAGAGCTGGAAGGCGACGGCCTCGTGCACAGAGAGATCTATCCCGTCATCCCTCCGCGTGTGGAATATTCCCTCACCGAATTCGGACTGAGCATACGTCCCGTGCTGGAAGCCATGTATGCATGGGGAAGCAGCTGCCTTGAAAGAAAGGGACTTACCGTCAACTGCTCCATGGAGCCGCTGCCGCAGGATCATCCGGGCTTTTCACGTAAAAGCGCGGAGATCCCATTGCCGTAGAGCCTTTCTTCGGCTAGACTGAGCCGCATTAACCCTCAACCCCGGCCCTGCCATGACCGCCCTCATCATTACCATCGTTCTTGCCCTGTCCATTTCCGCGCTCTGTTCCACCATGGAAGCCATGCTCTATTCCATTCCGTGGACCACTCTTGAAAAAATGAAGGAATCAGGGTCCCGCTCCGGCAGGATCCTGTACCATATGCGCTCCAACGTCGATCAGCCCATCTCTGCCATACTCACCCTGAACACCATCGCCAACACCGCCGGCGCCTCGCTTGCCGGTGCTCTGGCCGCCACGGCGCTCGGAGCCGAGAGCATGCCCTATTTTGCCGCGCTGTTCACGGTTCTGGTCCTGCTGTTCGGCGAAATCATTCCGAAGACGCTGGGCGTCTCCTATCCCGGAGCCCTCGGCCGCATTCTGGCCCTGCCGCTTTTCGCCATGACCACGGTACTGCGTCCGGCCACATGGCTTTCCGGTCAGATCACCAGACTCATCACGCCCAAGGAGTCCGGTCCGGAAGCCACGGAAGACGACATCAACGCCATGGCCCGCATCTCCCGTCAGGCAGGCGTGATTCATGGCTACGAGGAGACCGCCATACGCAACATTCTTGCTCTGGATCAGAAGCGGGTTCACGACGTCATGACGCCGCGCACCGTGGTTTTCTCCCTTTCGGAAGACTGCACCGTGGATGAGGCCCACGCCATTCCCTCGTTCTGGAACTTCAGTCGTATCCCCGTGTATGCCGAAGACAACGAAGACATCGTCGGCATCGTGCTGCGACGTGACGTGGTGCTTCATCGTGACGCCCATGAGGGCAACATGAAGCTCGGTGACATCATGCAGCCTGTGCACTTCGTGCTCGAATCCCTCACCCTCGACAAGGTCCTGACCGAATTTCTGGAACGGCATCAGCATCTTTTTGCCGTTCTTGACGAATACGGAGGACTTGCAGGCGTCATCTCCCTCGAAGACGTCATGGAAGAGCTGCTGGGCCGGGAAATCGTGGATGAAAGCGACGTGGCCGCCGATCTCAGGGCGGTAGCGAGAAGCCGCCGGGCAAAAACCACCGCGTCCGCCAGGGCAGAACATCCCGAACAATCCTAAACAGGAACAATTCCTACTTGCATGACAGCATGAAATCTGTCAGAGTTCTCACGGGACGGATCCGGAACCGTCCCATGCTCCCATGATTTCGGTCACTGAAAACGACAACGACCTGACCGATGCTTATTCATCCTTCAGGAGGTGGATCATGTCGGCGAAAAAGAATCTGTCCATATATATTGCGGCCTTCGTTCTCTTTGCCGGAGGTGTGGGGTTCATGCTGTGGTCTGCGCTTTCCGAGGGCAGCATGTACCACCTGAATGTGTCTGAAGCCGTCGCCATGCCGTCGGAAAAGCTGAAATCCGCAAGACTGTTCGGCGTGGCTGCGGACGACATCGTCAAGCCTCAGAACGGACTCGGAGCAAGTTTCACGCTGCTCGACCTTGAACACCCCGAACAGGGCATCCGCGTTCACTATCGCGGCGCCCTGCCCGACACCTTTGAGAAGGGAGCGGAAGTCATCGTGGAAGGCCGCATGGAGGGAAAGGACTTCACCGCCAGAACGCTCATGACAAAGTGCCCCTCCAAATACGAAAAAAGCAACCGGGAACACGCCTGAGCACAGGGGGACGGCAGTCCGTCCCCTTCCGCTGCCGGGCGTTTTCCCTTTTTCTCCGTCCGTTTTCCTTTTTCAGGAGACTTCATGTATCTTGCCGCTTATGCCTGTCTGCTCGCCACCCTGTTCTGTTCTCTGGCAGGCGCCGCCATCGGGACGGCCCAGCTCTGGCAGGGAAAAACCTCCGAACTGCGCTGGATTGAATACGCGCAGGGACTCGGATCCCTCTGCCTGATCGGTGCATCCGGCAT
>USNI01000050.1 GCA_900555975.1 uncultured Desulfovibrio sp.
TTCTCATCAAGCGTCTGGGTCTCAAGCCCTTCCAGGTGTACCGGGTGAAGGGACCTCTGGCGTTTGCCCAGTTCATGTCCCTGTACGGTCTGGACAGACCCGGACTCAAGATTCCCGGTCACAGTCCCGTCGTTCCGCCGCTGCTGCAGACGGACAGCATTTTCCGCATCATCCATAAGCAGGATGTCTTTCTGCATCATCCTTACGACAGCTTCTCGCCGGTGCTTGATTTCGTGCAGACGGCTGCTGAGGATCCCAACGTCATTTCGATCAAGCAGACGCTCTACCGTGTGGGCAACGATTCGCCCATCGTCCGCTCTCTCATCGAAGCCCGCAGACGCGGCAAGCAGGTGACGGCAGTGGTGGAACTGAAGGCGCGTTTTGATGAGGAACGCAACATCACTTGGGCCGAGGAGCTTGAGCGCGAGGGCGTAAACGTGGTGTACGGTTTTGTGGGCATGAAGATTCACGCCAAGCTCTGCCTTGTGGTGCGGCGCGAAACCGAAGGCGTGGTGAGTTACGCCCATATAGGTACGGGCAACTACAACGCATCCACGGCGAGACTGTACACGGACATGGGCATCCTGACCTGTCACCCCGACATCTGTGCCGACATGGCGGATCTTTTCAATGTCATGACGGGCTATGCGGTGAAGGACAACTACCGTGAGCTTCTGGTGTCTCCCGACTCCATGCGCCGCCGGCTCATCGAACAGATTCAGAATGAGATCGCCGTCAGCGCGCAGGGCGGAGAAGGCGAGATCATCATGAAGTGCAATCAGCTCGTGGACAGAAAGATCATCCGTGCGCTGTACATGGCGTCCATGGCCGGCGTCAGGGTACGTCTTCTGATTCGGGGTATCTGCTGTCTGCGGCCTGGTCTGCCGGGCGTGAGCGAGAACATTACGGTGAAGTCCATCGTCGGGCGCTTTCTGGAACACGCACGGGTGTACTGGTTCCGCAATGCAGGAACGGCCTGTATGTTTATGGGCAGTGCGGACATGATGAGTCGCAATCTGGACCGCAGAATAGAAGTTCTCACGCCCGTGCTGGATGAAAACATACGAAAGACGCTTCTTGACATCCTCAGACTTCAGCTTGCCGACAATATGCAGGCATGGGAGCTTCGAGGCAACGGCGAATATGTGCGACTTCATCCCGCGGAAGGCGAGAACAGTGTGAATTCTCAGGAAATGCTGCTGAAGCATTCATAGTCATCATATTGTCAGGGGAGGCTTTCATGAGCAGAACATCGACAAGAAACGTCAGATCCGGTCAGACGGAAAGCATGGCGACGGAAACGGAAACGACGGAGCGCCGCGAGCCTTGCGTGTCTGAAAAGGAGGAGTCGATTGCTGATGGCGCATGCATGGGTGATGCGGGATCCTTTCAGGAAGCGCATGCATCCCTGAATGTCGACGTCCCCGTCATGAATGATGACTGCGTGGCAACACAAATCTGTGATTGCAGCGATCAGGAGGACGCCGGACGTCGGGCTGTGTCTTTCCCGGAAGAGAAAGACGAGAGTCGCGCGGCCTTCGGACGGGAAGAAACGGGACAGAATGCTGTTGCGTCCGTGCCCGGAGAGCTGGATATGCTGAGGGGAGAGCTTCTGTCCGAGGAGCTGGAACAGAACGCCGTGGAACAGATGTTTCAGTGGGAGAGACGGGAGCGGCGCAAAGGAGACGAAGAAGGCGATGTCCGCGCGGAGGAAGGGGAGCTGTCCGGACAGGCTCTGCTTGAAGCCGTGCATCACGGCCGTTATGTGGCGAGGCTTGCCGTGGATCTTTTTGAAGCCTTTGCCGACGTTTTATCTCTTGATGAACGTTGGGCAAGGCTTCTGGTACAGGCTGCACTGTGGCATGATCTTGGTTTTGCCGTGGCCGGCAGACGCCGTCATCACAAGATCGGCATGGACATCGTGGAGCGGAATCCGGAACTGACCCTGTCCTTCGGACTGGAAGAGACGGACAGACCTCTGGTGGCGCTGCTGGTCAGGTATCATCGCCGCGCATGGCCGAGCATGAAGCATCGCCGCTTTGCGGCACTCTGTCGGGAGGATCGCCGGTCGCTTGCCGGCGCTGCCGCCGTGCTGCGCATGGCCGACGGACTGGATTACCGGCACAAGGGGGCTGTGGAGGAGCTTTGCGTGACGATGCGTCGCCGCAGTGTCGGGATCGAGTGCTTCGGTGCCGGATCCTGCCGGAAGGAATGCCGTCGGGCTCTGAAAAAGGGTGATCTTTTCGAGAAGCTTTCCGGCAGAAAGCTCGAAGTGTCGCAGGGAAAGGAAGGCGACAGATATGTCTGCTGAACAGATTCCGGGAAAGGGGCGCACCGTCGCCATACTGGATCTGGGGTCGAACTCGCTGCGCATGATGGTCGTCCGCATCGGGGAAAACCGTGTGACGAGCGTGCTCAATCAGGTGAAGCAGATGGTGAGACTCGGCGAGGGAGCCTTCGAGGAACACAGACTGCAGCCTGAACCCATGCGTCGTACCATTGCCGCGCTTCGCGGGTTTGCGGGTATGTGCCGTTCCTACGGCGTGGATGAGATCGTGGCGCTGGCTACGGCCGCCGTACGTGATGCTGCCAACGGTCAGGAATTCATGGATGAGATCCGCCGGGAAACGGGCATCGACTTCACCGTGATCTCCGGCAGGGAAGAAGCCCGTCTCATCTGTCGTGGCGTGTCCGTGGCGCTTGAACCCTTTTCCGGAAAGAGAATGTTCATCGACATAGGCGGCGGCAGTACGGAACTATCCGTGGCGCGCGGTAACGACATTCTTGAACTGGAATCTCTTAAACTCGGTGCGGTGCGTCTTGCCGGACTCTTTCCCTGTGCAGGTCAGGTAAGCTCCATGCGATATGCGGAGATGCAGAAGTATGTGCGGGATCATGCTGTCTTGCCTCTGCAGCGCATGGAGGCTCAGGCGCCGGGAGAGCTGGTGGGCAGTTCCGGCACCATACAGAGCCTTGCCGAAATGGCGGTGGCCATGGCTCGGGAGAGTGGAAGAAAGACCGGCGATACCGCTGAAGTTCTCAGTTACGGCGGACTTAGACGCGTGGTGAAGGCGCTCTGCGAACGGGACGAGAATGAACGCATGTCGCTTCCCGGCATGAATCCGCGCCGGACCGGCATACTCATTCCCGGTGCGGCCATACTGCAGACGGTCATGGAGGAACTGGACTTCGATTCCGTGCGCGTTTCCGGGCGAGGGCTGCGGGATGGTGCTCTTGCCGACTATCTGGAACGTTTGTTTCCGGAAAAGGGCAGACTTTCCGTGAGGGACGAGAGCGTGCTGCGTCTTGCCAGACTCTGCCGCTTCGAGGAGGCTCATTCCCGGCATGTGGCCGGACTTGCCGTCATGCTGTTTGATTCGGCTCGGGAGCTGGGACTGTATCGTGGTCCGGCCCGCATGCGGGAACTGCTGCATTATGCGGGACTGTTGCACGACATCGGCATTTTCATCTCCTTTACGAAGCATAATGTGCACAGTCATTATCTCATTCAGAACAGCGAGATGCTCGGATTCACGCAGAAAGAGGTCTCCTTCATGGCGGCGCTCGCCTTTTTTCATCGGTACGGCTATTCCCGAAAGGACAAGGGCGTCGTCACGCTGACCGACGACTGGCAGGAACACGCCCGCTATCTTTCGCTGTTTCTTTCTCTTGCAGAGGGAATGGACAAGAGTCACCGGCAGGCCGCCGTGTCCGCCGCCTTTGTCCGGCAGGAAAAGGGGCTTGTTCTGGCGGTCCGGACTTCAGCACCGTGCCCTGTGGAGCAGGAACGTCTGAAGCGCTGCTTCAAGGCTCTGGAGAAGTGCTTCGGCAACGTGAACGTGGTATGGGAAGCCGCCCCGCGGACGGCCTGAATGTCTTTCGGCGTTTTCAGAAGAGCGGAGTCGGCTGCGGCCGGCTCCGCTCTCTCTTTTCGTCGGACAAGGGATTTTCGGAACTTGCCTTTCCGATTCTGGACATTGCCCGGAAAGTGATTAATCTTTGCGGGAAAACAGTTGACGGAAAATGTGAAGCCTCTTTCCGGAGAGATCTGTCGCATTATCAGGAGTACAATCATGTGGGAATATACCGAGACCGTTCGTGATCATTTCCTTCACCCCCGCAATGCCGGAGTGCTCGAAGACGCCAACGTCATCGGCGAGGCGGGAAGTCTTGCCTGCGGCGACGCACTGAAGCTCATGCTGAAGGTCAATGATCAGGGCATCATCGAAGATGCCAAGTTCCAGACCTTCGGATGTGCCAGCGCCATCGCTTCCAGTTCCGCTCTGACCGAACTTATCAAGGGCAAGCACATGGACGAGGCAGCCAAGTTGACGAACAAGGAAATCGCCGATTATCTCGGCGGTCTTCCCAAGGAAAAGATGCACTGCTCCGTCATGGGAGAGGAAGCCCTGGAGGACGCCGTCCGCCATTGGAAGGGGCTTCCTTCCAAGTCTCAGGCGGAAGAGGGCAGACTGGTGTGCAAGTGCTTCGGCGTGACGGATCTTCAGATCATCAAGGTTGCGAAGGAAAACAACCTCAAGACCGTCGAGGAAGTTACCGACTTCATCAAGGCGGGCGGCGCCTGCGGAAGCTGCAAGGATGACATCCAGTCCATTCTTGACAAACTCCATGCCATGGAAAAGCCCATGCAGGAAATCAAACCCGTGCCCCGCCTGACCAACGTGCAGCGTATGCAGAAGGTCATGACCATCATCAACGAGGACATCGCTCCCCGGCTTGCCCTTGACGGCGGTACCATCGAACTTGTGGATGTGGACGGCACCACTGTCGTGGTGGCTCTTCGCGGAGCCTGCTCCGGCTGCAGCGCCAGCCAGCTGACGCTCAAGAATCTGGTGGAAAAGACCCTGCGCGAGCAGGTGGATCCCGCCATCAATGTCGTGGAGGCGTGACATGGCTGACATTACCGATGTGATCTATCTTGACAACAACGCCACCACGATGGTTGCTCCCGAAGTCGCGCAGGCCATGATGCCCGCCTTCGGCCCTCTCTACGGCAATGCATCCAGCATGCACACCTTCGGCGGTCAGATGGGCCACTATATACAGAAGGCCCGCGAACAGGTGGCCGGCATTCTCAATGCCGATCCCGAAGAGATCATCTTCACTTCCTGCGGTTCCGAGTCCGACAACTCCGCCTGGTATTCCGCCACGGAGACACAGCCGGAAAAGCGACATGTCATCACCACCAAGGTGGAGCATTCCGCCGTGCTCGCCTACGGGCACTATCTTGAAGACAAGGGCTATGAAGTGACGTGGCTCGGCGTGGACGACAAGGGCCGTCTCAATCTTGAGGAGCTGGATCGTGCCATCCGTCCCGACACCGCGCTTGTCTCCCTCATGTACGCCAACAACGAGACCGGCACCATTTTCCCCATTGAGGATGTGGCCAGAATCGTGAAGTCGCACGGCGTGCAGCTTCATGTGGATGCCGTGCAGGCCGTAGGCAAGGAAGTCATTGATCTCAAGAAGCTTCCCATCGATTATCTGGCTCTGTCCGGACACAAGCTTCACGCCCCCAAGGGCATCGGCGCTCTGTACGTCCGTCGCGGTACGCGTTTCCGTCCCTATCTCAAGGGCGGCCATCAGGAACGCGGACGTCGTGCCGGTACCGAAAACGTTCCCTACATCATCGGTCTCGGCAAGGCCTGCGAGCTGGCCGCCTCCAACATGGAGAAGGAACGCACCCAGGTTGCCGCGCTGCGCGACCGTCTGCAGGCCGGGCTGCTTGCCGCCATTCCGCACTGCAAGATCAACGGCGATCAGGAACATCGTCTGCCCAATACGCTGAACATCTCCTTTGAAGGCGTGGAAGGCGAGGCTCTGCTTCTGCAGCTTGATCAGTACCGCATCTGCGCCAGCTCCGGTTCCGCCTGCACGTCCGGCAGTCTGGAGCCTTCCCACGTGCTGCGTGCCATGGGCGTGCCGTTCAACTATGCGCACGGTTCCGTGCGGTTCAGCCTGAGCCGGTACAATACCGAGGCGGAGATCGATCGCGTCATCGAGGTCATGCCCGGCATCGTCAGCGAACTGCGCGCCATTTCGCCCTTTGCGAGCTTCATAAAGAAGTAGCATCACATATTGTGAAGAAAAAGAGCCTGTTGTCGTATTGCGGCAACAGGCTCTTTTTTGTCGTCTATCCGGCATGAGGGGACCGGAAGGCTCCGGACATCTATTCTCCGGTCATGTTTCTGTGCAGAAGTTCGTGTTCCCTGCCTTTGAGCAGTGTGGCGTAGAGCGTGTCAAGCAGGGGATTTTCGCTGGTTTTCTTGATCTGCATGTTGATGTCGGTTTCATACAGGGAGTCTCGACGCGGCCTGAGCATGCTCGCACCGGATGAAACCGGCTGTCCTCCGCCCATGATGCAGCCGCCGGGACAGGCCATGAATTCCACGAAATCGTAGGATTTTCCTCCTTCCCGTATGGCGTTCAGCACCATGTCGGCATTGCGCAGGCCGCTGACCACGGCGGCATGGATGTCCCTGTCCCCGTGCCGGAAGGAGAATTCCCGTATGCCGTTTTCCTCGCGGACGCCCACGCGCTTGAGTTCGTCGAGCTCCTGCCGGCTGTGTCCCGCAAGAAAGTTGCGCAGCACGGCTTCGGTGACGCCTCCGCTTGCTCCGAAGATGAGTCCCGCGCCGGACGTGATGCCGAAGGGCATGTC
>USNI01000051.1 GCA_900555975.1 uncultured Desulfovibrio sp.
GGCGCTCTGAGACAGCGGCGTCACAGGGAATCCCTATGCCTGCCAGCCGCGCACGAAAAGCATGACGGAGGAAAACGCCAGCATGAGCAGAACGAGCCTGCGGAAGATGCCCGGATTGATCCTTCGTATGACGGGAATGCTGACCAGAACGCCGAGCACGGCGCAGGGAACGGCCCATGCGGCATCATGCAGCATCTGCGGCGTATAAAGACCGTCCCGCCATTGCAGCACCATGAGAAACAGCATGGACACCGCCGCCATGGTGCTCAGCATGGAAATCGTGATTTCCTTGTTCCATCCCCGGAGCACGGCATACATGGCAAGAATGGGACCGCCCATGCTGGTGGAGCTAAGCAGAAGACCGGAAATCACGCCCGCCGGAACCACGGTCCAGAGCGGGGCACGGAACGCCTTGCGCATACGGCCGGACACCCCCTGCCAGACAAGAAAAAGCAGAAGCATGGCCGACGCAGCAAAAAAGATCAGCTTCGCAGGCGCCATCTCCAGAATGATCATGCCGAAGGGAATGCCTGCCGCATTGCCGAGACAGGCCAGCAGAAACTCCAGCTTCGGAAGATCCCGATGATAGAACACGGCAATGCTCACGGTAATGGCCGTCCCCGTGATGCAGCCGAAGATGATGGCCTGCTTGGCCTCCATGACCAGCGTCATCAGGGGCACGGCAAACAAATTTCCGCCGAAGGACGTCACGCCGTTGATGAAGCCGGCCAGAAACCAGACAATATTGATATAGAAGAAAACAAGCATGCTCAGAGACTCCGCCTTCCATGATATTCCCAGTCCTACGCCTTTTCAGACCTGACTGTAAAGGGAGGAAGGAGACCTCTCGGAAACCATGACGGTGCGTATTTTACATTTTTGTTCTTTTCTAAACATTCCTTTTGATTTTTCGCGTTCTCTTCCTCATCCTGCCTTCATTACTTGCGCAGTTATTCACACATTATTCTCTTATTATATTTTTTCTTGCCATCCATGATTTTTCGATGTTATCAACAAAATTGTTAATCAGAGCAAGGTATGCTTTCCTCACGGCCTCCGGACGTTCGACAGTATCGCTCTTCCGGATGACCGATCCGGAGACAGATACGACCCGGCGACGGAAAAACGTTCCGCGAAAGCATGCCCTAATCCCCTGAACGGGGCGAGGAGTCTGCGATATGGAAGAATTCTCCCACTTCATCAAAGTGCTGGACGGATACGTCTGGGGACCGGTCATGATGGCTCTCATTCTTGGAACGGGCCTGTATCTCACCTTCGGGCTGAGATTTCTTCCCTGGACGCGTCTCGGGGCAGGTTTCCGCCTGACCTGGAAAGGTCGTACCAAGAATGAAGGCGTGCACGGAGAACTTTCCCCCTTCCAGGCTCTGATGACGGCTCTGGCCGCAACCGTGGGCGTAGGAAACATCGCAGGCGTGGCAACCGCCATCTTCACCGGCGGTCCGGGCGCCCTGTTCTGGATGTGGTGTACCGCCATGGTGGGCATGGCCACCAAATACGCGGAAACCGTCCTTGCACAGAAGTACCGTGAAGTCACGCCCGCCGGTCACGTGGTGGGCGGTCCCATGTACTATATCAAGAACGGCCTGGGCAAGAAATGGGCATGGCTCGGCACGCTCTTCGCTCTTTTCGGCGGCATCTGCGGCTTCGGCATCGGCAACATGACGCAGTCCCATTCCATTGCCGACGCCCTGCACGCCTCCTTCGGCGTGCCGACCGGCGTTTCCGCGGTCGTGATGTTCGTGCTGATCGCCGTGGTCGTTCTCGGAGGCGTGTCGCGCATCGGCTCGGTGTCCGGCAAGCTCGTCCCCTTCATGTCCATTCTCTATATCATCTGCTCCCTCATCGTCATCGCCATCAACATCGACAAGGTTCCCGGCGTGTTCGCCACCATCTTCCACGATGCCTTTACCGGCACCGCGGCGGCCGGCGGCTTTGCCGGATCCACGGTCATGATGGCGCTGCAGATGGGCGTGGCCCGGGGCATCTTCTCCAACGAGGCCGGTCTCGGATCCGCAGCCATGGCACACGCCACCGCCACCACGGACGACCATGTGGCCATGGGCTATGTGGGCATGCTCGGTCCCTTCATCGACACCATCATCATCTGCACCATGACGGGTCTTACCATTCTCTGCTCCGGCCTCTGGTCCGTGGACGGCGCCGTATCCGGTGCGCCCCTCACCGCCGCCGCCTTCGAGGCCGCGCTTCCCGGCATAGGTTCGGCCATGGTGTCGGTCTGCCTTGCCATGTTCGCCTTCTCCACCATACTCGGCTGGTGCGTGTACTCCGAACGCTGCTGGATCTATCTGCTCGGCGACAAGGCGCTCAAGCCCTTCCGCATCATCTTCGTCTGCGTGGTGCCCGTGGGTGCGCTGCTTTCCCTTGATCTCGTCTGGGACATCGCCGACGTTCTCAACGCCCTCATGGCCGTGCCCAACCTCATAGGCCTGCTTCTGCTCAGCCCCGTTCTGTTCAAGCTTTCCAGGGAATACAACAGCTGATCATTCCCTTTCATCACAGAAAAAGGCGGTCCGACGGGCCGCCTTTTTTCTTTCTCCTCCCCTTTGCCGGCACAGGGAACCACCCTGAACGAAAGCCGCTCTCTGGACATTTGCCGGCGCATGCGATACGTCGCATTCCGGCTTCTTCTCCCGAAACGTCGAACCCGTCTCTGCCGAGAGGTTCTCTCCATGCCCGGAATCCTTCTCCATGTCTGCTGCGGTCCCTGTTCTCTCATGCCCATCGTCCATCTGCGCGACGAAGGCTGGGACCCCGTCGCCTATTTCTTCAATCCCAACATCCACCCCGCAGATGAATGGAGAAAAAGAAGGGACGCCATGCGCGAAGTCGCCGAAAAGCTCGACGTGCCGCTTCTGGAAGAAGGCGAACCGGAACAGCCGGGCCTGTGGGTCCGCCGCCTTGAAGGCACAACGACAGAAGGCGCACGCTGCAGACTCTGTTACCGCCCGCGCATGAAGCGCACCGCGGAACTTGCAGCGGAAAGAGGGCTCCAGGCCTTCACCACAAGCCTGCTCTACTCCCGCTATCAGCATCACGAGACCATCGTGGAGGAGGCCGAGCGCGCGGCCGCGGCGGCAGGAACCGTCTTTCTGTACCGGGATTTCCGGCCGTGGTGGTGGGACGGCATAGCCATGTCGAAAAAGCTCGGCATCTACCGTCAGAAATGGTGCGGGTGCATTCTGAGCATGAAGGAAGCCCTCATGCAGCAGAAAGCTGCGGAAGAACGCATTGCCGCCCAAAAGGCGGAACGGGCCGCAAGACTGGCCGCGGAAGAAGAAGCTCGCAGAAAGAAAAGGGAAGCCTTTGCCGCAGGCAACAGCAAAAAGGCCCGCAAGGCACGAGCAAGGCTGGCGGAAAGACAATCCTCCCCCGGGCAGTCGCTTTCCGGTTCTCAGGGGTCCTGAACCTGCCCGTACCCCTTCCGGAACAAGGTGAAAGAGCATCAAAAAGCCCCGCTTCCGGAGAAACGGGGCGTGATAACCAGAGAACGCGATGTAAAAAACGTACGCCGGACAAGAATGCTCATCCGCCGATTTCGTCCGGTCCGAGCACCCGGAACTTCCGGGCTGTCAGAACCTTCACGGCCTCGTCGGTACGGTCGAAACGGAAAATCATCGTGGCCCTGGTGGATTCCCTCTGCGTATAAGCATACAGATACTCCACGTTGATGCCGTGCTCGGAAAGCACGCCCAGCACACGGCAGAGTCCTCCCGGAGTATCGGCCACGTCCACGGCGACCACCGGAGTCGTCCCGACCGTGAATCCGGCCCGCGAAAGCGCGTTCCGAGCCTTCTGCGTATCGTCGGCCATGAGGCGCAGCACGCCGAAGTCCGTCGTATCCGAAAGGGACAGCGCCCGGATGTTGACGTCCGCTTCCGCAAGAACGCGGGTCACGTCGCCAAGCTGACCGGACCTGTTTTCCACAAAGACAGAAATCTGTTCGACCGTCATGACATTCCCGTCGGAGGCTTACGCCTTCTTGTCTTCGTCGGTGGTCTTTGCCTTGTCCTTGGGCGTGATGTCTATTTCATCAGGCTCGGAAGCGGCCTGACGGAAATTACGGATGGCACGGCCGAGGCCGCCGCCGATCTCCGGCAGACGCTTGGCGCCGAATATCACGAGCACAAGCACAAGAATGATGAGAAGTTCCTGCATACCTATACCAAACATGGCAAACCTCCGGGGTCTTTCTCTCCAAGTTCGTTCATTTCCTATACGGGAGGGAGCGGGGAAAGGTCAAGCATCCGCTTTCTTTCCTGACGCAGATACGTGCACCGGACGGCTTTTTCCCGATTGCCTGAAAGATCGTCCGGCCTTATAACAAGAACAGGAGTCAATATCATGAATACGCCTCTTTTTCTTGCCCTTCCACGGCTTCATGCCGAATTTCTGCCGTCCCTGCCGGGCTGCCGCACCTTCTGGCCCGGTCTGCCCGGAAAACCCGATTCGGCATGGTCGCCGGCCATGCCTCTGCCTCCGGCCATGGCGGCCGCCTGTCTGACGGACTACGAACGCGCCTGCCGGGACGGAGCCAGCGGAAGTCCCGTGCTCGCCATGGGCGCTGAACCGGCGCCCGCCGACCTGTCGGACGCGGAGCGGCGCGCCCTGCGCGACATGGCCGGTCTGCCGGCCGAAGAACCACGGCAGCCTCTTCGTCAGCATGCCCAGCAGATCCTGCTGCTCGTATGGCTTCAGGAAAAACAGGCGCTGGACATGGCGGAACTGGAACGGAAGATCCGTGCCTCACGACAGCAGCTCGCGGGACTGATCTCCGGCACGACCCGGCAGAGCCGGGAAACCATTGCGCCGTCCGAACGTGATCTGCCGGACTGGAAAAGAACGCTGTCCGCGGTTCTGGCCTTTGTGCCGGACATGCCCGAATCCGTCGTCCTTGTCGTTTCGGACGCCTCCATGAAGGCAGCCCTGGACGAAATGCATCCCGAACCGGCCGACCTTCCGAATCTTCCCTCCGGCTTCCGGGCCGTACGGATGCCTGTGTCCGGCCTGGCCGCGCTCTGCGGACGAACCGCACAGGAAAGACTCGGACACGGTCTTTCCTCCGATCAGTGGCAACGCACGCTCACCCTCTGCCTTTCCGTGTCCGGAGACTGACGAACATGTCCCATCTTTCCGCATCAGCGCTCTCCGACTGGCTGTCCGACACCTTCCACGGACTGCCTTCCGGCATCATCTTCGACTGCGACGGCGTGGTGATCGACTCTCGCGAAGCGAACATCGCCTACTACAACTATCTGCGCGAATACATCGGTCTGCCGAAGCTCACCCGCGAACAGGAAGACTTCGTACAGGCCGCCACGGTCCATCAGGCCATGGACGCCATTTTTCCCCGTCCGCTTCAGCCTCTTCTGCGCGATGCCGCAAACCGCATTTCCTATGAACGCGACATCATGCCGCATATCGGCTGCTACCCCGGCCTGCACGACGTGCTCGACTTCTGCCGCAACGCAGGTCTGGCTCTTGCCATGAACACCAACCGCACTGACGGCATGGATCTGCTGCTGGACAACTGCCGCCTCCGCGGCTACTTCGATCCCATCGTGCTCGCAAGCGACGTTGCCCGTCCGAAACCCGATCCCGAAGGCGCCCGGCTCATCCTCCGGCAGTGGCACTGCCTTCCGGAACAGGTTCTTTTCATCGGCGACAGCGCCTCCGACAAGGGCGCCGCAGAAGGCGCCGGCATCCCGTTCCTGTGCTTCCAGACCGAAGGGTTGGCATCACGGAGTGTGACTGATTTCAGCACGTTGCTGCATGCCATGAAAATGCGCGGAGAGACGCATTCTCCTGCTTTACAACGGAAAATTTATAGTTTACACAACGGAAATTAAATCGGCACGGCTCAGCCTGCCAGGAGGAACCTTGACCCCTGAAGATCTGGAATACTTCCGTAATCTTCTTAATCAGATGCTCGTCGAGGCTCAGCGCAACGGCGACTCCACTCTGGAAGAAATGACGGACAACCATTCATCCTACGCCGATCCTTCCGATCGCGCCACCGCCGAATCGGACCGTTCCTTCACCCTGCGTATCCGCGACCGCGAACGCAAGCTCATTACCAAAATTCAGGACGCTCTCAAGCGCATGGATGAAGGTGAATACGGGATCTGTGAGGAGTGCGGCGAAGAGATCAGTCTTGCCCGACTCAAGGCACGTCCTGTAACCACGCTCTGTGTTTCCTGCAAGGCGCGTCAGGAAGAAGGCGAGAAGATCCAGGGCAGCTGATCCCGTTTTCCGCCATGGATGCCCATCTTTTCCGCCGCTTCTGCGATGCGCTTCTTCCCCGCCTCATGGGCGCAAGAATGGAGAAGATTCATGCGCCCGGCCCCGACGTCACGGTCTTCACCCTGTACGGCGGGAGCGAGCGCGGCGGAAAACGCTATCTTGTTCTGCGGACCGACCGCAGGACGCCGCTTCTTTTCATCGCAGATCATCGCGTTCCGGTAAATGCGCAGCCGCCTGCCTTCATCATGCGTCTGCGCAAGCAT
>USNI01000052.1 GCA_900555975.1 uncultured Desulfovibrio sp.
GAAGAGCCGTTTCGTGCACTTTGAATTCTTCCGTCTCACGCAGGATCAGCCCGGCATGGGCAGGAAGGGAGACGTCGTGGCTCTTGAAGTGAACATGCGTCCCTGCGGCGGCTACAGCCCGGACATGATGAACTTCGCCAACAGCACTGACGTCTACAGGATCTGGGCCGACATGATCGCCTTCGACCGCTCCACGCAGCCGGAGGGCGAACATTATTACTGCGCCTTCGTCGGACGCCGGGACGGCAGGACGTTCCGCTATTCCCACGACGAGCTCTTGCGCATGTACGCTTCGAACATGAAGATGACGGGACGCATTCCTGAGGCCCTGTCCGGTGCCATGGCGGATCAGATGTTCATCGCCACCTTTTCCGAAAGAAAGGACATGGACCGTTTCTATGCCGACGCTCTGGCTCCCGGAGACAAGGTCTGAACGCGAATGCGGGGTGAAGCGGCCGTCTGCGCCTTGCGATGACCGGACGCGCCGCAAGCCGCCGCCCCCTTCCGGACATCCGACGCCGTGAGAGAATCGGGCAGGAAATCGGAAGAATCATCCATGGACAGGGCAGGAAAAAAGGCTCACCCTGAACGGACCTCCCCGTGTCGGGACGCATCCGCCGAAGGAGGATGACGCGAGTGCGGGGAAAACAACGTGCAGCTGCGGCAAAGATCCTGCCGCATCCCTGTTCGGAACAACGCTGACAAACGCACAGGAAGCATCTCATGAAGAACATTCTCATTCTTTCCTCGAGTCCCCGCAGGGGCAGCAATTCCGATCTTCTCTGCGAACAGTTCATGAAAGGCGCTCTTGAGGCCGGACACAGGGTGGAAAAGATCACCCTCCGGGAGAAGAACATTCATCCCTGCCTCGGCTGCGAAGCCTGCCAGAACACGCACGTCTGCGTGCAGCAGGACGACATGGCCGGCATTCTCGACAGCATGGTGAAGGCGGACGTCATCGTCATGGCCACGCCCGTCTATTTCTACACCATGTGCTCGCAGATGAAGATGCTCATCGACAGAACCGTGCCCCGCTATACCGAGATGTCCGGCAAGGCATTCTATTTCATCGCCACGGCTGCCGACGACAATCCTAAGGCTCTGGAGCGGACGCTTGACACCTTCCGCGGCTTTACCGACTGCCTGGAAGGCGCGCAGGAAAAAAGCGCCCTTCTGGTTCCCGGCGTCTGGAAACGGGGCGAAGTGGCGGGAAGAGATGAAATGACGAGAGCCTTTCTGCTGGGCCGCAACGCCTGATTTTTCTTTTCCAACCTCAAAACGTCTTCAGCTCCGACCCGATATCCATGCGACTACTTCTGCCTTCCGTCATCATGGCGGTCTATGTGTTTCTGAGTCTCGTCATGCCGCTCAAAACGGCGCTGTGGGCAAAGCTTCTCATGGGAGCCGCCCTCATGGCCGCAGGACTCAAATTCGTCTTCTATCAGGTGGCCGGCGGCGGCTTCTTCCGGCCGGACCTGCCTGCCGCGGTCATGCTCGCCGCCGAGGCCCTGTACGCCTCTCTGCTTCTGCTGTTCTTTCTGACCCTGATCAAGGATGCCGCAGGACTCTGTCTGCGGGCGGGACGCCTGTTCGGCTCCACCCTGCATCTGCCCTTCACGCCGGGCATACGCTGCGTCCTGCTTCTGAGCATCGCTCTGGCCGGCGGAATCTGGGGCACCTGGCAGGCCGTGAAGGTCCCCGACGTGCGCACCGTGGACGTCGCCGTTCCCAACCTTCCTGCAGAACTTGAAGGTTTCACGCTGGTGCAGCTCAGCGATCTGCATGTCGGTCCCGTCCAGGACAGGGACTGGCTTGCGGCGGTGGTCGGGAAGGTCAACGCTCTTTCTCCGGATGCCGTGGTCATCACCGGCGACATGATCGACGGACTGCCCGGCACGCTGCGCGGGGAAGTGCAGCCCCTCGGTGAACTCAAAGCCAGATACGGCGTGTTCGGCGTGACCGGCAACCATGAATACTACTACGACGCCCGCGGCTGGACAAAGGAATTCCGGTCTCTCGGCGTGGACATGCTCAACAACGAACATCGGGTGCTGCCGCATGGACTGGTGCTCGGAGGCGTTTCCGACAGCACTGCGGCCCGCTTCGGCGAAAAGGGCGCGGACGTCCAGGCCGCCTTTGCCGGCGCCGCCGCCGGTCCGCGCATTCTTCTGTCGCACAAGCCGGCCGACAGGGGCATTCCCGCCCCCGGCGTTGCCCTCCAGCTTTCCGGTCATACCCACGGCGGCCTGATCTTCTTTCTCTCGCCGCTCATCGCCTCGTACAACGGAGGATACGTCCGCGGACTCTACTCGACGCCGGAAGGAGGCCTTCTCTACGTCAGTCCGGGCACAGGTCTGTGGAACGGCTTTTCCTGCCGTCTGGGCGTGCCGTCGGAAATCACGCGCCTTGTCCTGCACCGCAAGGCGGACGCCGCACGGTAGAGCCGCACGGAGCAGACATCGGAAATCTCCGCCGAACATACGAACAACGCCGTCGTTCCGGACGGAATCGGATACCGCGTTCCGAAAAAGATGTTCCGGAACTGTTGCCTGAAGAAACGAAAAGGCCGGGGAAAAACCGGCCTTCCTTCTGACGGAGAACGACGCTCAGACTTCCATCATGGACATGCCGCGGCGCACCTCGATCACGTGTTCTATGGCGCGAAGCTTGTCTATGGTCTGGTAGAGATGCACGGCATCGCGCACTTCCACGGTGAAGTCCATCTGAGAACGGCCGTCCACGGTGGACTTGATCTGCAGCGCGTTGATATTGACGTCCTGCTGCACGAAGACAAGGCTGATCTTGGCCAGAAGGCCCTTTTCGTTGAGCCCCATGATGCTGATTTCCGCCGGGAAGGGCTTGCTCTCCTCGTTGTTCCAGTTCACGGAGATGAGGCGTTCCGACTCCAGATTCTGGACGTGGGGACAGTTGGCCGTATGAATGATGACGCCCCTGCCGCGGCTGATGAAGCCCACCACCTGATCGCCGGGAACGGGCTTGCAGCATTTGGCAAAGTGGATGAGCGTATCCTCTATGCCCTTGATGGTGATGCCGTCGGCCGGCTTCTTGACGGCCGAGGAATCCTGTTTCTGCTGTGATCCGGCATCCTGGACAGTCTCATGCTTGGGCGCCAGCAGGCTCAGAAGTCTCTGCAGAACCTTGCGGGGAGTGAGACGTCCCGTCCCCACGGCGGCAAAGAGGTCATCCAGCACATTCAGGGAGAACTCCGGCACCACAAGCTGGAGTCTGCCGTCCTTGGCCGCCTTGGTGACGTTGAAGTCCATTCTGCGGCCTTCCTTTTCCAGCAGTTCCTTGCCGAGAGCCACGGCAGCCATGCGTTCCTCGGTGCGCAGATAATGCTGAATGCGGCTTCTGGCCTTGGAGGTCTTCACGATCTTCAGCCAGTCGCGGTGCGGATGGCGGTTCTTGTCGGTGATGATCTCCACCATGTCGCCGTTCTTGAGCGGCGTGGCGAAGGGTTCGAGCTTGCCGTTGATCTTGGCCCCCACGCAGTGAGCGCCCACATCGGAATGGATGAGAAAGGCGAAATCGAGGGATGTGGCGCCCTTGGGCAGCTGCTTCACGGCGCCCTTGGGCGTGAACACGTAGATTTCGTCATTGAAGAGGTCCATGCGCAGCGAACTCATGAACTCGCGGGAATCCGTCTCGTCGCGCTGACGCTCCATGAGATCGCGCAGCCACTGGAACTGCGGCATGTCCTGCATGGCGATGGCATGGTTGCGCTCCTTGTACATCCAGTGCGCGGCCACGCCGTGTTCGGCCATGTTGTTCATCTCTTCGGTGCGGATCTGAATTTCGATGCGTTCGCCTTCGGGTCCGATCACCGTGGTGTGCAGTGACTGGTAGCCGTTGGCCTTGGGCATGGAAATGTAGTCCTTGAAGCGGCCGGGGACCGGCTTCCAGAGCACGTGAACAAGACCGAGCATGGCATAGCAGTCGCGCAGATCGTTGACGATGACGCGGAAGGCAATGATGTCGTGCATTTCGTCCAGAGGCGTTTTCTGCGCCATCATCTTGCGGTAGATGCTGTAGGTCTGCTTGATGCGGCCGAACACGCGTCCGTTGATGCGGTTCTCGGTCATGATGGCTTCGATCTTGGCGATGACCTTGGAAATGAGCTGTCTTTCCACGATCTGATTGTCGGAAAGCCATCTGGTGATTTCGTTGTAGGCATCGGGCTGGAGATAGCGGAAGCTGAGATCCTCAAGCTTCTGCTTGAAGAGGTGCAGACCGAGACGGTTGGCGAGCGGCGCGTAGATGTCCATGGTTTCCTGGGCGATGCGCTGCTGCTTGTAGGGCTTCTGAAAGTCCAGGGTGCTCATGTTGTGCAGACGGTCGGCCAGCTTGACCACGGGAACGCGGATGTCGTGCGCCATGGAGAGTATCATCTTGCGGATGTTTTCCGCCTGCGCCTCTTCCTTGGTGTCGAAGGTCATCATGTTGATCTTGGTCACGCCGTCCACGATGTCGGCCACCTGCTCGCCGAACAGCTCGTCCAGCTCGTCGATGGAGGAATCGGTGTCTTCCACGGTGTCGTGCAGAAGACCTGCGGCCACGGCGTGCTCGTCGAAGCCCATTTTCGCCAGCGTGAGGGCCACGGAGGCGGGATGCAGGATATAGGGATCCCCGGACAGACGGAGCTGTCCGGCATGGGCGGCCGAGGCGTAGTCGTAGGCACGGCGGACCATGTCCACGTCGGCGTCGGAGCAATGCTTCAGAAGCTCCTCCACGATGCTGTCGGCCGAAGGAATCTTCGATGCCGGCGAGCTTTCTCCCGTCACGGGAGAAATCACCATGGAGACGTTTTCCTGCGGGTGAACATCTTTCTGCTGGGCCGTTTCCGCTGATGTCTGGAGAATGGAAGTCTGACTCATAAGAACCTGCTATTGCTGGAGCGCTCTGGGAACCCACCACCGGTCAAAATTGTAGGTAATGCCCGCAGGAGCTGGTTGAATGCCCTGGAATCTCGCCTGAACCATGGGCAGGGAATACGGCACGTAAAGGAAAAGGTACGGCTGCTCCTCATGCAGAATTTCCTGGAAACGATCATAGATGGCCTTCCGTTCCGCCCTGTCCTCCGAGGCGCGTCCCTTCTCCAGCAGGCGGTCGACCTCCTCGTTCGCGAAGCTGACGAAGTTGAGTCCGTTGCCCGCGATGGCCGAGGAATGCCACACGTCGAAGATGTCCGGGTCGTCCAGGATGTTCCATGCCAGAATCAGGGCATCGAACTTTCTCGTGTCGACGAACTCCTTGAGGAAGGCGGCCCATTCCACCGTCCGTATGGATACCTTCACGCCGACCTCCCGGAACATCTGCTGCAGAATGACGGCGACCTTGATGCGTTCGTTGTTGCCCTGATTCACCAGAATGGTGAACTCGAACGGCAGGCCGTCCTTTTCCAGTATTCCGTCCTTTCCCGGCGTCCACCCCGCCTCGGCAAGAAGACGGCGTGCACGCTCAGGGTCGTAATCATACGCCTTGAGCGAAGTATTGTATACCCATGTTCCCGGCTTGTAGGGTCCGAACGCGGGTTCTCCCATGCCGAGCAGCGCGCCCTTGATGATGCCTTCCCTGTCGACGGCGTAGGAAAGCGCCTGCCTGACCCTCCTGTCCTGGAAGAAGGGACTTTTCTGATTCAGGCCGAGATAGGTGTAGCCCGAAGCCAGATACTTGTATTTGCGCCAGTGTTTGTCCCACCATTCTCCGCTGGTCTGGCGCAGATACTGCTGAGGGGAAAGTCCCACGAAGTCCAGCTTTCCCGCCCGCGCCTCGAGAAACATGGTGGTGCTGTCGGGAATGATGCGGTAGATGACCTCGTCCAGATAGGGACGGCCCTTGAAATAGAGATCATTGGCCTCAAGCACGATGCGGCTTCCCGGCTCCCAGGACTTGAGCTTGAACGGTCCCGCGCCTATGGGATTGCGGGCATAGCGCGTGGAGGCGATGTTCTCATGCTCCAGGATGTGCTTGGGCAGGATGGGCTGCATCCAGGTGACGGCCGCACGGGCATAGGGCGCGTCGTAGCGCACCTCGAAGGACAGCGGTCCCGTCTGACGGTATTCCTTCACGTTGAGGAAGTCCGCGGCATAGGCCGTGGGCGTCTTCGGATCGATCATCAGATGGTAGGTGAAGGTGACATCGTCCGCCGTGAGGGGATGTCCGTCCTGCCAGCGCAGTCCCTCCTTCAGCTTGAAACGCATGAAGAGACCGCCCTCAAGGACTTCCCATTCTTCGGCGGCGCACTTTACTATATTGAAATCCTTGTCATATTCCAACGGCGACGTATAAAGCAGCGCGGCGACCTCGGACGAGGCGGAATCGGAAGCAAGATACGGAATGAGATTGGAAGGCTCGCCGATGCTGCCCATGATGATGTGTCCGCCGTAATCGGGTCCGGAAAAAATTTTTTCCTCAAACGCCGAAGCCGCGGTCACGGACAGCAGAAAACAGAGCAAAACTGTTGCGGCAAGCCGCAGCACCGAAGGCCGTCCACAG
>USNI01000053.1 GCA_900555975.1 uncultured Desulfovibrio sp.
CGCGAACATTTTCCCGAAATACAGGACTGGCTCGCAGAATACGGCTATACCACGGATCAGATCAAGGCATCGCTCAGCAAGACGGCCCTTTCCGTGGGCAGCCTTCTTGCCAAGAACACCGTGGCCATCGGCGGCAGTGCGGCCCATCTCGTGACCAATCTTGCGCTCGTGCTCTACATTTCTTTCTTCCTCGTCCGGGACGGAGGCCGCATCCGTACGCTCATGATCCGCGCTCTGCCCTTCGGCGATCACAGAGAAGAGCGCCTGTTCCGCAAGTTTGCGGGCGTCATGCGCGCCACCGTCAAGGGCAGTCTCCTCGTCGCCATGGCACAGGGTGCGCTTGGAGGCATGATCTTCTGGTTTCTCGATATCCGTGCCGCCGTATTCTGGGGCGTGGTCATGACGGTGCTCTCGCTCATTCCCGTCGTGGGTTCGGCGCTGGTATGGCTGCCCACGGCGCTTTTTCTCCTCATCACCGGCCAGTACTGGCAGGGCGCGCTGCTCATCGCCTACGGCGCATGCGTGATCGGTCTTGCGGACAACATTCTCCGGCCCGTGCTCGTCGGACGGGATACCAAGCTTCCCGACTTTCTCGTACTGCTCTCCACTCTGGGCGGATTCATCATGTTCGGCATGGACGGTTTCGTCTCCGGCCCCATGCTGGCCGTACTCTTCGTCACGGTCTGGCAGATCTTCATGGAGGAGTGCCGGAACGGACGCTGTCCGAGCGAACAATGCATCGAAACCGGCGATGCGGACACCTTCGGCCGCAATCACGGAAAAGACTCCGGCGCCGTCTAGCTCTCCGGTTCTCCCGGCTCCTCAAGCCAGTTCAGAAGCCCCTCTATGGCGGCCTCTGCGGCCTGCACACGCACCTCGTCCCTGTCGCCCGCGAAGTGGAAGACGCGTGCCCGACTCCGACCGCACACGGCCCAGCCTATCCATACCGTGCCCACGGGCTTTTCCGCCGAACCGCCTCCGGGACCGGCCACTCCGCTGACGGACATGGCCGCCTGCGCTCCGGCAGCCTCACAAACGCCGAGCGCCATGCTCCGCACCACCGGCTCGCTGACCGCACCCTCGCGATCGAGATCCTCCTGACGGACACCGAGAAGATGCTTCTTCACGGCATTGGCATAGGAGATCACCCCGCCGACATACCAGTCGGATGAGCCGGGAACCGCCGTGAGCATGGCGCCGACAAGTCCTCCTGTGCAGGATTCCGCCGTGGCGCAGGTCATGCTTCGGCGCAGCAGCGCCCCGGCGAGCTTCAATACCGCCGCGTTCTTTTCGTCAAACATGGTCCGTTCTCCTTTTCGTCCGCCGGAGAGCATGATTTTCCGACGGAACATCGACGTTACGGGCGAGCGTGCCCCTGCACCCATGCCGCTCCCGCGCGCGCCGCTCCCCAGAGTCCCGCCTGGGGATGGACGTTCAACCATACCGGAAGGCTTTCCAGAAACCTCTTCTGCTCTCCCGATGCGCGGAAAAATTCACGGGAAAACTCGGGATGCCGTACCAGAACGGGCGTCCTCCCGGCGACGCCGCCGCTCAGCACCACGGCCTGCGGCAGAAGCGCCAGAGCTATCATGCGGCAGAAACGGCCGTAGAAACGCGCAAAAAGACGACAGCACGAAGAGGCGGCAAAATCCGGCTCTCTCGTGAACACCGCAGGATCTTCTGTCCGACCGGTAAGGAGCTCGTGAAGAAGCGACAGCCCCGGCCCGGAAAGAACATGCTCCGCCGTCACCGGCACGCCGCCGTGACGATCCGACAGAAACGCGGCCACGTCGCGTTCCGGCGCGGCATTTTCAAAAGGAAAGGCCATATGCCCGGCTTCGGAGGGAAGCACGAAGGGAGTATCGTCCTGTGTTCGTCCCGGCATCAGCCATGCCGCCCCAAGTCCCGTGCCCGCCCCCGTCACCGCCACCGGCGACGCGTTCCGGTCAAGACCGGACAGGGACGGGAAGTCTCCCGACGGCACGCCGGTCCCGGCCATGCGTCCGGGCAGAATCAGGGAAGCCGTTCTCATGGACTCCGTCAGGCAGGCCCAGGCCTGAGCCTCGAAATCGTTCATGACAAGACAGCGCGCTCCGGGGAAAAAACGCCCGGCCACCGCCGGATCCACGGAAAAATGCGCATTGGTCATGAAAACGCGCCCCTCCCGCACCGGACCCGCCGCGGCAAAAACAAGCAGAGAAACATCTTTAATTTTTTTTGCCGTCTCAGGCCACGTTGCAAGAATTTCCCCGAGCATCTCTGCAAAAGATGTATGTGCCGAGGAAAGCGTCCGTCCTTCTTTTATCGATATCTCTCCGGCTTCACAAGAAAACCTGAAAAAGCGACTCTGAGTTCCGCCGATATCGGCCACAAGCATATTCATGGGTTCCTCCCTGCATGACCATGCAGATAGCATACCCTCTCCAACATTGCCATGCCTGCATAAACGGGATATCATTCTCACGTCAAAGGGGCTTTCCCCGCCCTCAAAAAAAGGGTACGCTCCTTTCTTCACCAGTCGGCATGATTGTTCCGCCATCACGGCGCAGCGCCATGCTTTTCACGCGCACGACACATTTTTCCTGTCACGACAGGAATGCAGGAGATTCAGAGCTTCCCATGGAATATCATATTCGTCCAGACGCATCTTATCCCTTCGGCGGCACGCATCAGGAATGGCTTCTTACCAGCAGCCGGGGCGACTACTCTTCCGGTACCGTATCGGGATGCAATACCCGCCGATACCACGGCATGCTCGCCGTTCAGACTCCTTCGGGAAAGTACATGCTTCTGTCCACGATCGAGGATTCCATCGAAATCGACGGCCGTACCATACCTCTTTCCAGCCGTATGCATCCCGGCGTCGTCTACCCGGAAGGCTGGCGTTTTCTCAGGGAAGTCTCCTGCGGACACGACGGCGTCACCTTCTCCTTCCGTCTGAACGCCGAAGGAGAGGAAGACATCACCCTGCTGCGCTCCTTCATGCTCGACAGGGAAAGCGGAAGACTCCTCATCCGCTATGCCCTCTCCGATACGCCCGCCGCAAGGGCGCTTGAATCCGTCCGTCTTGTTCTGCGTCCCCTTCTCAACGGCCGCAACATCAATCACCTGTCTGCAGCCGTGCCGGAACGGACGGCCTTCGTGCACCCGCTCGGCATTGAAACCGGCAGCTATCCGGGCTTCACCTTCCAGCCCGGGGAAGACGTTCCCCCTCTTTTCATGCAGATCTCCCACCCCGGATTGCAGCATTCAAGTTTCGTGGCTGCTCCCGACTGGTATTTCCACGTTCTCTACCCTGTGGAAAAGGAACGCGGCTATGACTTCGAGGAAGATCTGCTCATGCCGGGAGCATTCGTCACGAGCCTCAGCGTCGACTGCCCGATATGGGTCAGTGCAGGCACCGAACCTCTGCACGAAGCGCCGGAAACCATCTGGGAACGCCATGCCTCAGGCACGCCGAAACGCGTATACAAGGAAGAAATTCTTGAGCATCTGCGGCGCGAATGCGACCGCTTCCTCATCACCACCGGCAAGGATGCCGTAGTGCCCGCAGGCTATCACTGGTTCGGCCCCTGGGGACGCGACACCTTCATCGCCCTGCCCGGTCTTACGTTCCTCTCCGGCAGAGTGAAGGAAGGCAAGGCCGTGCTGCGGCAGATCAAGGGCACGGTGAAGAACGGTCTCGTGCCCAATGTTCTCGGCACAGGCAACGGCGAGGCGGCCTTCAACTCCGCCGACGCATCGCTGTGGTACATGCTGGCCGTGCATCGTCTTGCTCTGGCCTGCCCCAGGGAAATGCCCTTCATCCAAAAGACCTGCTGGCCGGTCATCAGGGACATCATCCGGAATTTTGCCGCCGGAACCATGCCCGACGAGGAAGGAAGGCCGCTGGTGTACGCCGATGAGGAAGGCCTGCTCCATGCCGGCAGCGCCAGAACGCAGCTCACCTGGATGGACGCCTCCATAAACGGGGAACCCGTCACGCCGCGCGACGGCTGCGCCGTGGAGCTGAACGCCCTGTGGTACGACGCCCTCTGCTTTGCCGCGCAGCTGGCTGAAACGTTCGGAGAAACGCCGCCTGCGGAAACATCCCTGCTGCCCCGCCTGAAGAAGGCCTTCAACCGCGTGTTCCGCCCCGCGGAGGAAGACGCCGCCATCATGGGCGGCGGACTGTACGACACCTGGCATCCCGACAAGGGACCGGGACGGCAGATACGTCCGAATCAGATCTTTGCCGTGGCCGTTCCGAACTCTCCGCTTCCGCAGAAGACGCAGGCCGCCGTGGTGCGCTGCGTACGCGATCATCTGCTCACGCCCTTCGGCCTGCGTACGCTTGCTCCCTCGGATGCCGCGTATCGTCCCGTCTGCCGGGGAACGCAGCAGGAAAGGGACATGGCGTATCATCAGGGCACCGTCTGGCCCTGGCCGGCCGGCGCCTACATGGAGTCCGTGCTGAAGACGGCCCGTTCCGACAGAGCCGTGCGGGAGGCGCTCGACACGCTTACGCCGCTTTTCACCTCGCATCTGCTCGATGCGGGTCTTGGAAGCATTTCCGAGATTTTCGACGGGCAGCAGCCCCATGCGCCGGGGGGGTGCATAGCGCAGGCCTGGAGCACGGCAGAAGCGCTCCGACTGCTGCTGCTTGTCAGACAATACAACCCGGGAGAATGGAAACGCTGGCTGGACGACGTCCGGAAACACGGCTCTGAACTCCGTTAGAACAGTTTTTCCTTACCCGAGAAAACGGGGGATATCATATGCGCGTTCTGATGCTTGGATGGGAATTTCCGCCACATATCAGCGGCGGACTGGGTACGGCCTGCTACGGCATAACGCAGGGTCTCACGGAAAAGGGAGTGGACATCGCCTTCATTCTCCCGAGCATGAAGGCCGACAAAACCCTTTCAGGCACATTCCTGCGCTCAGCCTCCGGCGTTCCCATTTCGCGCGCATTGAAAATGGCCGTGGAAAAAGTGCGGCGTCAGCAGCAGTCCGATGAGTTTTCGCATCTGTTCATGCGTCCCGTGAACGCGAATCTCAACCCCTACGGCAGCTATGACTTCGGTCAGCTCGGCATCGATCCCGACGTTTTCGACGAAAACGGGCAGTATGTGGAGGAAATCAGCCACTTCCGCGGCGGTTACCACGACGATCTCATGGACGAGGTGTACCGCTTCACCACGGCCGCTTCCGCCGTGGTGCTGGAAGAGCACATGAAAAAGAAGGCCGACGTCATCCACGCCCACGACTGGATGACCTATCCTGCAGCCATGACGGCCAGTCGTCTGAGCGGACTGCCCTTCGTCGCCCATCTGCACGCCACGGAATTTGACCGCTGCGGCGATCACGGCTATGACAAGATCTACAACATCGAACGCGACGGTCTGCACGCCGCAGATCACGTCATTGCGGTGAGCGAGCGCACCAAGCAGGTGGCCGTGGAACGCTACGGCGTTCCGCCGGAAAAGATCTCCGTGGTGTACAACGGCGCGTTTCTGCACGAAAAGATTCCTGCCTTCGACGTTCCCGAACTTGTGCGCAATGAAAAGCGCGTGCTGTTCATGGGACGCATCACCTTCCAGAAGGGACCGGAATACTTCGTGGAGGCCGCCCGTCTCGTGCTCAACGAAATGCCGGACGTGCGCTTCATCATGGCGGGCAACGGCGATCTGCTTCCGCGCATGATCCGCCGCGTCGCGGAACTGCGCATGGGAAGCCGCTTCCATTTCCCGGGCTTCATGCGCGGCAAGGACGTGCAGCATATGTACTCTCTTGCGTCCCTGTACGTCATGCCCAGCGTGTCCGAGCCGTTCGGCATCGCCCCGCTGGAAGCCCTGCAGTGCGGCGCTCCCATCCTGCTGTCCAAGCAGTCAGGCTGCGCCGAGGTGCTTCCCGGAGCGCTCACCGTGGACTTCTGGGACGTCCGTCGGATGGCCGACAGAATCCTTGACGTGCTGAACTATCCCGAAATGGCCGCCGAAAGTCTCAGACGCTGCCAGGAAGCTCTGCAGACCCTTACCTGGGAACGCGCCGCCGACGGCATTCTCGACGCCTACGCCCATGTCTGCCCCAATGCACGGAGTTAAGCCATGCCTTCCGTATGCTTTTACTTTGAAGTTCATCAGCCCTACCGTCTCCGGCCCTACAGCTTCTTCGATCTCGGCGCGAGGAACGACTATGAGGACGATCAGCACAACCGCGACGTGATGCGCAAGGTGGCGGAAAAATGCTACCTGCCCATGAACGCTCTGCTGCTGGAACTCATCGAGCGCCATCAGGGCCGATTCCGCGTTTCTTTCTCCCTTACCGGCATCGTCATCGATCAGTTCATGAAATACACGCCGGAAGTCTTGAACAGCTTCCGTGATCTCGCCCGCACAGGCTGCGTGGAATTTCTCGACGAGACCGACAACCACAGTCTCGCCTGTCTCTTCTCCGAAGACGAATTCCGCAGTCAGGTGACCCGTCATCATGAAA
>USNI01000054.1 GCA_900555975.1 uncultured Desulfovibrio sp.
TGAATGAAGCGTCCGTCGCCGATGTAGATGGCGGAATGCCGTCCGTTGGGAGTGTTGGCGATGCGGAAGATGAGAATGTCGCCGGGCAGCAGGTCGCTCTTGGCCACTTCGGTCCCTGCGCGGGACTGCCGGACGGTGTCGCGCGGAACGCTGACGCCGTGCTCGGAAAAGACCCAGTAGACGAATCCCGAGCAGTCGAAGCCGGAAGAGGGGGAAGCACCGCCGCTCTTGTAGCGTACGCCGAGATGCTGCTTTGCGATGTCGGCCACGTCCTCGCCGAGGCTCATGAGCGTGGGACAGAGATTGGCGCGGTAGAGCGTGTTTCCCGTGCCGGGCAGGTCGACGCCGGATGCGGATGAGACGGCCGGAGGCGGCGTCTGGGGAACGACGGGAATGACATCAGCCTGTTTCGGCTGACAGCCTGTCAGCGCGGGAAGCGTGAGCGCCGCGCAGAAGATCAGAGAAAGAATGCGGATGCGTGACGACATGATGACTCCTTGTCCGCGTCGCGCAAAAAAAAGTATCCGGAAGAAGCGGCGCGCTGTAAAGAGTGTGTCCGGTGTGAGCGAAAGGTTAAGGTTGCCCCTGAAAAGGAGGAGTGTCAAGCCGGCCGGGCGCGGGAAGCCCGTGAAGGGCGCAGCCATGGTTCAGCATAGGGAGAGTCCCGCAGCGGGGGCAATGATTTTCCGCCGTCCGGAACATGCCTTTCCGTCCCGTTCCGGATGCGTCGGGCGGAGGCGCGGAAGGAAAGGACGGAAGACGTCCTACTTGAACCAGCCTCTTCGAAAGAAGAAGACGAGCAGGGAGACCGTGATGAGCAGCATGAGACCGAGCGTGGCGAAATAGCCGTATTCCCAGTCCAGTTCGGGCATGACGCGGAAGTTCATGCCGTAGATGCCCGCGATGACGCTGAGGGGCATGCACAGCGAGGTGAGCACGGTGAGCACCCGCAGCCGGTAGTCCGTCCTGCGCTGGGCGTGAAGAAGGCAGTCGTTGTGAAGATCCCGCAGACGTATCTCCAGCTGATCCTGACTGCGCACCACATGGTTCTGGCTGTCCATGATGTCCCTGAGTTCCGCCTTCAGATGGCTGAAGGGAACGCTCTGCGTCTGAAGGCTCTGCAGAACGCTCATGCAGTAGTGCTGGTCCTCGAACTGGGAGTAGAGGCGGCTTACGCAGCGGCGCAGGGCGATGAGTTCGTCCTGACCGATGTTGTCCGGTTCGTCGTAGATTCTGTCGGCCAGTGCCTCCACGGCGGATCGGGCGGCCATGTACTGCCGGGTGCTGATGTCCGTGCAGAGGTCCATGATGAAGAAGAGCAGGGCCTGACTGGACGGCTCGGCAAGTTCGCCTCCGTTCTGCAGACGCTGGAGCGTGCGGTCGAAAAGGGGCGTGTCCGCGGCACCCATGCTCACGAGAACGCCTTTCATGCACAGCAGCATGACGTAGTCGGCTTTCGGACTGTTCCACTGCCTGCGCATGGGAAAGCGCAGAAAGACGCAGCCGCCCGAAACGTCCACATCCGGAAAGCTCACGGGCAGCGTGCATGCCGCCACGGCTTCGGGATCCGCGTTCAGACTGCTCAGATAGGCTCCGAGATTCTGCAGGTCTTCTCCGGACTCCTCCAGCCGGATGTCGTGCCAGACGAGGATGGCGTCCTCTCCGGAGGCATCCTGTCTGATCCAGCGCTGGTCGCGGGACCGAAGATGGTAGTGACGTATGTCCATGCAGGAAAGCTAGCATGAAAGCTGAGTACTGAAAAGCTGACAGTCGTGATAAACGTGTCGTGAGACCATGCATGACGGGGACTGCCCTCTTTTAGCGCAGACCGCAGAGCAGTCCAGCGGCCTTTTTTTTTGGGGGGGGATGGATGTGTACGGGCGCGGCTGGTCGTATGCACCTTTACAGGGACGGCAGCCCGGCGGAGAAAGGCATTCATGCCGGGGGCTGCTGCAGGCTGTCGCGCCGGAAGAGCGGCAGGAGTCTTTCGACGTTGCCTGACTGAAGATCGCGGATATGTTCCCGGATGATATCTTCCGGCCAGTTCCACCATTGGATCTTCAGAAGTTCCGCAATCACCTCATCCGGGAATCGTCTGCGTATGGGCCTGGCGGGAACGCCGCCGACAATGGTGTAGGGCGGAACGTTGCGGGTGACGACGGCGCGGGTGCCGATGATCGCTCCGTCGCCGATGGTGACGCCCGACAGGATGACGGCTTCATAGCCGATCCAGACGTCATGGCCGATGACGATGTCGCCCTTGTTATCCCATGCCGTTGCCACGTCCCGTACGTCCAGCCCCCATTCTTCGAAAAACAGGGGGAAGGGATAGGTGGACAGGGAGGAGAGGGTATGATTGGCGCTTGCGAAGAGAAATTTTGCTCCGCAGGCGATGGAGCAGAATCTGCCGATCACCAGTCTGTCCCGGTTGACCGGATAGTGGTAGAGCACGTTGTTTTTTTCAAAGTCCCGGGGATCGTGGACGAAGTCGTTATACATCGTGAAATCGCCGACGCTGATGCCTGGATCGGTGATGACGGATTTCAGGTACACGGTGTGCTGATCACCTGTGCGGGGATAGATGGTTTCCGGATGCATGGAGTCTCCTTTTGTGGAAGATCGGCGGTCTTTTTTGCCGGGGCGTTTTTTCGGGAGTCGGAAAGCAGGGAGGAACTTCCGAAAGACTGTATGCATGGGATGGCGTACCGATGCCGGGGCCTCTTTGCTCTTCGACATCAGGGCACTCTTTTTTCATACGGCCCGGCCGAACTTTTCTCCATCAACGGAACGATACCGCATCAAAGTGTATGCAAAAAAGAGGGGCTGCACGAAGCAGCCCCTGAAGGTCATTTCTGATGAATGATTTTTCGGATGGCGTGTACGGACAGGAAGTACTTTTCCGCCAGATCCTCCACTGAGGTGCCGTTTCGGTAGGCTGCGCCGATGTTGCGGTTGCGCATCTCCAGTTCCTTCCGATATCCGGAGACCTCTCCCCAGCGCTTCTGCCGCGCATGATCCACGGGCACATAAATATATCCTCCCTGGATATATGTCTGCAGCTCTCTGACCAGCGCTTCGGGAAGAAGGACCCCGGCATTCACATATTTCATGCGGACTTTCTCCTTGCTTTTGCCGGATGGAAAAGCCTGCACGGGAATATTGCGACGATGATCACTCCATGCAGGCGTCGCAGAAGGCCGTATCTGCATGGAGCCGTACTTCATTGTGCTTCATGGCGTTTGCTTTTTACTGCCGCAGCATGACGGCGTTTTTCTGTTTCACGACAGGATTCCGACGAACGTTCCTGAAAAATCCGGTCCGGGAGGGACTCGGGGCGTTCATCGAATTCAGACAGTGACACATCGTTGCCCGGCTTGCATGAACCGGCGCGGCTCTTTCGTTCCTCACCGGGAGCGGACGCTCAGAGTCCGGCGTCAGCCAGCCAGGCGTCGAAGTCGGCGCGGCCGCGATCGGCCATTTCCGCCTTGCGGGCCTTTTTCTTCGTGCGTTCGGCAAGTTCGGGCATGAGGCCGAAGTGAATGTTGGAAGGCGTGAACTGCTTCGAGGCCGTGCGAAGATGCGTCATGAGCGCGCCGAGGGCCGTGGTCTGAGGCGGAAGGGAAAGCTCTCTGCCCTGCGCGCGGGCCGCAAGCAGAACGCCCAGCCACAGGCCGCAGGCCGCCGATTCCACATAGCCTTCCACGCCGGTGATCTGACCGGCGAGGTGCACGTTCGGGCGGGCCTTCAGGGAGAGGTCGGGATTCAGGCATTCCGGCGCGTTCACGTAGGTGTTGCGGTGCACGCTGCCGAAGCGCAGAAATTCCGCATGGGCGAGACCGGGCACAAGGCGGAACACGCGATCCTGCGCGCCGTAGGTCATCTTGGTCTGACAGCCCACGAGATTGAAGGAGGTGCGTTCCGCATTTTCGGCGCGCAGCTGAAGCAGGGCGTAGGGGCGGCGGCCGGTACGCGGATCGGTGAAGCCCACGGGCTTGAGAGGGCCGAAGGTGAGCGTGCGGTCTCCGCGGTCGGCCAGTGCCTCGATGGGCATGCAGCCCTCGAAGTGTATCTCCTTTTCAAAGTCGTGCGCGGGAACGCGTTCGGCTTCGCGCAGGGCTTCGTAGAAGGCCGTGTATTCGGCCTTGGTCATGGGACAGTTCAGATAGTCTCCGTTGCCCTCGGCGTCGGGATCGAGCATGGTTTCCATGGGCCTGTCCAGAAAGGGCGCGTCGTCGGAGTAGGGCGGGGGCGCGTCGTTGCCGTAGCGCGAGCCGCGGAAGGCGATGCTCATGTCCACGGAGTCGGCGCGGACGATGGGCGCTATGGCGTCGTAGAAATAGAGGCGGGGGCTTTTGCCGTCGGAGGAGATCGCATCGGCAAGCGAGGCCGCGAGATTTTCCGAAATCAGGGGGCCGGCCGCCACGACGACGGTCCTGCCTTCCAGCTCCGGAGCGTCGAGCGCGGGAATCTGACGGCGGATGAGCGTGATGAGCGGTTCCTCCTCCACCATTCGCGTCAGCGCTTCGGAAAAGAGCGTGCGGTCCACGGCCAGAGCCTTGCCTGCGGGCACGGAACATTGTCCGGCTATGGCCATGGTCGCGCTGTGAAGCTTTCTCATTTCCTCCTTGAGCAGGCCTACGCCGGAACCCTGCGCATCGTTGGACCGGAAGGAGTTCGAACAGACCAGTTCTCCGAGAAGCGGACTTGTGTGCGCGGGAGAAAAGACTTCCGGCTTCTGCTCGTAGAGGGTGCAGGGCAGGCCTGCGCGCGCGAGGGCAAGGGCGCATTCACATCCGGCAAGTCCTGCGCCGATGATGACGAAAGCGGGCGTTGAGGTATCCATGACGACTCCGTGTTCAGAAAAGAGGCGGCAGATCCGCCGTTGAAACATTGCGCGGCACGCCGTGCCGGTCAACCTTACTGAAAGACGGAAGGGAAGTCACTCTCTTAAGCCCGTGGGACGGGAAAACCCCTTTTTCACCAGAAAAATAGCGGTATGCGCTTGACAGGGCATAGCGGCACTTTTTATGACCTTATATAAGGATTCACTGAACTGATGCAGGGGGCCGCGCGCCCTTTTTGCGTCCTCGAGAAATTCAAACCCTAGTTGGAGATTCGTATGTCCATAGCATTGGAGAACCAACGCACCTACGCTCTTGTCGGCACCGGTGGCTGCGGTAAGACTTCGCTTGCAGAAATGCTGCTTTTTCAGGCTGGAATCATCAATCGTCTCGGTGCCATAGAAGAAGGCACCACCGCTCTGGACTACGAACCCGAAGAGATCAAGCGTCGCGGCTCCATTCAGCCCGGCTTCGCCACCTTTGACTGGAAGGGATACCGGCACAACCTCATCGACATCCCCGGCGACTCCAACTTTTCCGGAGACATGGAATGGCTTCTTGCCGCCGTGGACAGCGCGGTCATCGTCGTTGACGCCGTGGACGGCGTCCGTCCGCAGATGCGCCGCATGTGGAAGAGCGTGAAGGCCGCCGGTCTTCCGGCCATCGCCGTGGTCACGAAGATGGATCGTGAACGCGCCGATTTCGACGCGGCTCTGAACAGTCTGACCACGCATCTGGGCGTGCGTCCCGTGGTGCTCTACATGCCGATTCTCGAAAACGGAGAATTCATCGGTCTTGTCGACGTGTTCGCGGGCAAGGCCTTCCGCTTCCTGGACAACGGCGAGACCGAGGAAATGCCCATCCCGGCGGAACTGGAAGATGAGGCCATGCTGCTGCGCGATACCTCCGTGGAAAACATCGCCTCTTCCGACGAAGATCTCATGAACCGCTATCTGGAAGACGGTTCCCTCTCCGACGAAGACATCACCTTCGGTCTGCGCAAGGGCGTGCTGTCCGGTGAAGTCGTGGCCGTTCTGCCTTCCTCCGCCATGCAGAACCGCGGCGGACGTCGTCTGCTCAATCAGGTGAACAGCCTGCTGGCTTCTCCGCTCGATCGTCCCGCCGTGCTCGGCACCGACGCTTCCGAACGTGCCGCCGATCCCGAAGCTCCGGCCGCCTGTTTCGTGTTCCGTTCCCTGAACGACGCCTTCTCCGGACAGGTGAACATGCTCCGCGTCATTTCCGGCACCATTTCTTCCGACTCCACGCTGAAGAACATGCGTACCGGCGAAATGGAACGTCTCGGCTCTCTCGTCTATGTGAACGGCAAGACGCAGACGCCCTGCAAGGACGCTCTCGGTCCCGGCGCCATCGTGGGCGTGACCAAGCTCAAGAGCACCCGCACCGGCGACACGCTCTGCGATGAAAAGGCACCCTTCGAAGTGGAACTGCCCAAGCTGCCTCCGCAGCTCATCACCTTTGCGCTTGCTCCCAAGCAGAAGGGCGATGAAGACAAGGTCTTCGCCGCCGTGCAGAAGCTCCTTGACGAAGACGTGACCCTGAAGCTCGGCCGCGATGAGGAAACCTCCGACATCCTGCTTTCGGGCATGGGGCAGCTGCACATTGAAATTTC
>USNI01000055.1 GCA_900555975.1 uncultured Desulfovibrio sp.
AGATGTCCGTCAGATCGAGAAGGGATATGCCCGCCTTGTCCAGTTGAACGAGAATGCCGTTGCCGCCCCCGCCGTCCACCAGCAGACTTCCTTCCGGACCCTGAAGCATGAAGCAGGTGTTGTAGTGATGCAGCGCATTGGCCGCTCCCGTACCGAGAACGATGAGCCTGTCCATAAGGCACCTCCTCATCTTGCTCTTATCTCTCACCATAAGGATCGGCGGACACAGCGTCAAGGCGGCGGGACGACGCATCATGCGTATCGGCAGGCCGCAGAGCAATGGATTGACGGGAGGCACCGGAACATGAGGCCGCCGTTGTGAAAGTCATGCAGAGCAGAGAAGTGAAGGCATGAAAATCTAAGCGGTTGACGGAAATTCCATTTCGGTCTGAAGATGAAGAATCCGTCGGAGGACCCATGCGCATTCCCGCTTCGCCCGTAAAACGTGGCAGTCTGGCTCTTTTCTTTCTGATGCTTGCCGTTCTTGTCAGCGGCATGGAGTCATTTTTTGTGCAGACATTTTCCATAACGCACAGAATGACGCTTGAAAGCTTCGGGAGCACGGTCGCCGTCTCTCTGCTGCTGATGGATTTTCTGGCGCCTCTGGCCGTGGCGCTGCTTTCCAGAAAAGCCTGTCTGATATTGATGACGGGGCAGACCGTCATGAGTTCCGTCATCCTGCATTACGGAAGTTTTTTCTACAATACGCTGACGCTCTCCACCATGTATCATTCCATGCAGGGACTGTCCTATCTCGGAGACGCCGTGTTCATTTTCGTCAGACCGGATATTCTGCTTCTGCTTGCGCTGACCTGGGCAGTGAAGGCGTTTTTTCTGTGGCTTTCGGCCGTGCCGGATGAGCGTATGCCGGGCATATGGAGCATGGGGGGAATCGTGTCGCTGGTCTGCCTCATGCTTTTGTCCGTCATGATATTCTGGGGACACGGAAAATCCGGCATACTCAGTCTGTGGACGGATGACGGAACCATATACAGAACGGCAGCGGATCGCCGCAGTCAGGAGGGAACCCGGGAATCCGTACGCCATCTTGGCTATCTGGCGACCTGGATGGGAGAATGGATCGGCGGTGTGTACAGGGATACCGGTCTCATCCATGCCGAAAAGAGATGTACGGATCCGCAGAAGCTTTTTCTTGCGCAACATCCGGAGCGGGCCGACACATGGTGCGGGCTTCCGATTCCGCCAGCGACCCGGCATGTCGTCATGGTTCAGGTGGAAAGTCTCGATTTTGCGGCGCTGTCCATGTCGTTCAACGGTCACGGCGTCATGCCTTTTCTGCAGTCGCTGCTGCCGTCGTCACTGCTGATACGGGCGTTTGCTCCTCACAAGGTCGGCTCGGCAAATTCCGATTATGAAATTCTGAACGGAAGAGAGGCTGATCAGAATGTCATGTATTATTCCTATATCCGTGAGTATCCGGACAGCGTCGTTCATGGACTGAAAGACAAGCGTCCGGCGGTTTTTCACGGACTGGAAGGCAATCTCTTCAATCTGAGGGAAGCCTACGCACTCATGGGATTTGACCGGACATTCTTCAAGGAGGAACTCGGCGATGCCGGATATCCTGTCAGCGCGCTTGCCATGGAGCACATAGCGGATGAATACGTGCTGGATGCCGCGGCGGAATATCTGGAAGAGGGCAGGGGAGATGCCGTCTTTATCGTAACCATGAGCAGTCATATTCCGTTCGTGAAGCCTCTGAAGAAATTCGGTCTGCGCAGCGGCATGTTTGCCCGGTATGTGTCCTCGCTGAACTATGTGGACGCATGTCTTGAGCGCTTTTTCTCCCGACTGCCGGACGACACGCTTTTTATTCTCTGGGGGGACCACAGCAGCGACATTCCCTATCCGGACGGCATGAAGAAAAACGGTACGCATGTTCCCTTTATCGTTCATGTCAAGGAAGACGCCTCGTGGCTTTCGGGCGATACCGTCGGGAAAGACTCGCGGGACACGTTCACGCTGTGCGGACTCTCCTATTTCCTGAGACTCATGACGGAAAGATCCTCCGGGGAATGACGTGACGTTTTTCTCCGGGTCTGACGACGGACAGAACGACGGCGGCTGCAAGCAGACCGGCGCATGCGGCACAGCAGAGTTCCCGCTGTAAATGTCGGTCCGCTATGTCGGCGTGCTGATAGGCGACGAGACCATACCGGTAGACATCGTCAAGCTCCTGTCCTGCCCACGGGGCCAGATATACGGTTCCGAGAAGAAGTACGGCGAGCGTGATGAGCCATTTTCCGCTGATCCATGCATATCGGAAAAATCCCCGCTGCGTGCAGAGGGAATGGGCAAGTCCCGTGAAGAAGGTGCCGAAGGCGCCTGCCGGCACAAGAAGATATTGATTGATGATGACCGTGGCCCGGAGCATGCCGAAAAGTTCGTCATCCGCGCCGGCAAGCGGCGCCGCATGGACAAGAAGAAGAACGCACAGAACGCTGCCGAGCCAGGACGCGGCGGCAGCAATATGCAGAACACGCAGAACAAGCTGTCCCTTTTCTCCGAGGTACATGATTGATCTCCCTGAGTTTTTTATTCTTTGCGGACATGGGTACCATGTTTCCCCGAAGATCGGAATAATATTTCCTTTTTCCCAAGGGTGAGATGCGGTGCGAAGCTGCCGCCTGTCGCGCGCACTTGGGAAATTGAGCTTGACATTTAGGCCCGACGCGGGAAAACATACCTTTTTCTGACTGCTTTCGGAGAGCGGTCTCTGACCGTATGCCCCGTAAGGAATACCATGGCGCGCTCCGCGCCGGAGGAAAGCCTCATGGCTGAATATAAGAAAACGCTGAATCTGCCTGTCACCGGTTTTCCCATGAAGGCGAATCTGGTTCAGAAGGAACCGGAAACGCTGAAGTTCTGGGAAGAAAACAATGTGTTCCAGCTTATGCAGGACGCTTCCGGCTCGCGCGGTGAATTCGTACTGCACGACGGTCCGCCCTATGCCAACGGACATATTCATCTGGGCACCGCCCTGAACAAGATCCTCAAGGACATGATCATCAAGTCCCGCAACCTCATGGGCTGGAAGACCGGGTACATTCCCGGCTGGGACTGTCACGGTCTGCCCATCGAGCATAATGTGGAACTGGAACTCGGCGACAAGAAGAAGGATCTGCCCGCGCACGTCATCCGCAAGCGCTGCCGTCAGTATGCCCAGAAATTTCTCGATATTCAGCGCAAGGAATTCAAGCGTCTCGGCGTTCTCGGCGACTGGGAGCATCCTTATATGTCCATGGATCCGGCCTATGAGGCCGTGACCGCCGCGGAACTGGCCACCTTCGTGGAGAGAAAGGGCGTGGTGCGCAGCAAGAAGCCCATCTACTGGTGCTGCCACTGCAAGACCGCGCTTGCCGAAGCGGAAGTGGAATATCGCGATCTTTCCTCACCTTCCATCTATGTACGCTTCCCCCTGCCTGATCCCAGACTGAAGGACGTGTTCCCTCAGGCCGACGTGTCCCGCGCCTACATCGTGATCTGGACCACCACGCCCTGGACGCTTCCGAGCAACCTTGCCGTGTGCGTGCATCCCGAGTTCCGCTACGCCCTCGTGGAAACCGGCGGCAGTCAGTATATTCTGGCTTCCGAGCTGGTGGAAGGCTGCGCGAAGATTTTCGGCTGGAGCGAGTATACCGTGCTTGGCGAGACCACCGGCGACAGACTGGAACGTCTGGAGGCACGTCATCCGTTCATCGATCGTCCTTCGCTCATCATCAACGGCGGTCATGTCACGCTTGATGCCGGCACGGGCTGCGTCCATACCGCTCCCGGCCACGGCCGTGAGGACTATGAAGTGGGCATGAAGTACGGTCTCGACGTCTATTCGCCCCTTGACGACGAAGGTCGCTTCCTGCCCACCGTGGAATTCTTTGCAGGCATGCAGGTCTTCGACGCCAATCCGGCCGTCATCGCCAAGCTTGAGGAGCTTGGTCATCTTCTGGCCCGTCAGGACATCACGCATTCCTATCCCTGCTGCTGGCGCTGCAAGAACCCCGTCATCTTCCGCGCCACCACCCAGTGGTTCATCGGCATGGAGCCCAACAACCTGCGCGGCAAGGCGCTCGACGCCATCCAGAACAAGGTGAAGTGGATTCCTTCCTGGGGACAGGGGCGTATCTACAACATGGTGGAATCTCGTCCCGACTGGTGCATTTCCCGTCAGCGCATGTGGGGAGTGCCGATTCTCGCCCTCATCTGCAAGGACTGCGGCGAAGTGTGGAACGACCCTGCCTGGATGCGCGACATCGCCTCCCGTTTCGCCTCGCATCCCACCGGATGCGACTACTGGTATGAACGCAGCGTGGAGGAAATCGCTCCCGAAGGTCTTGTCTGTCCGCACTGCGGCGGAAAGCACTGGGAAAAGGAAGACGACATTCTCGACGTGTGGTTCGATTCCGGTACCAGCTTTGCGGCCGTCATGGAAAAGCGGCCCGAAGGACGTGTGCCCGCCGATCTCTATCTTGAAGGTTCGGATCAGCATCGCGGCTGGTTCCACAGTTCTCTGCTGGTTTCCGTGGGAACCCGCGACATTCCGCCCTACAAGGCCGTGCTCACGCATGGTTACGTCGTGGACGGCGCCGGACGCAAGATGTCCAAGTCCGTCGGCAATGTGGTGGCTCCGCAGGAAGTCATCGACAAGTACGGCGCGGAACTTCTGCGCCTCTGGGTCGCTTCCGTGGATTACCGTGAAGACATCCGCTACTCTGAAGAGATCATGAAGCGCCTTGTGGATGCCTATCGCCGCATCCGCAATACATGCCGGTATCTTCTGGGCAGCATCCACGACCTCACGCCTGCGGATCTCGTTCCTTTTGCAAGCATGAAGCCTCTGGACCGCTATGCGCTCAGTCTGGTGGCGGCCTTCCACGAGTCCGCCGAGACGGCGTATCAGGACTATGAGTTCCACAAGGTGTTCCAGGGACTTCACGGCCTTTGCGCCACGGAGCTTTCGGCCTTCTATCTCGACGTGCTCAAGGATCGCCTGTATTCCTCTCTGCCCGACGGCGCCGAGCGCCGTTCCGCTCAGAGCGCGCTCTACCATATGCTGCTCATCATGCTGCGCGACATGGCGCCCATCATGAGCTTCACGGCGGAAGAAGTGTTCCGGCACATCCCCGAAGCCCTGAAGCCCGTGGACGCCGACGGCAGGCCCGTGATCACGGTGTTCGCCCTTCCGCAGAAGGACGTGACCAAGTTCCGTCTGTCCGATGACGAGCGCGGCGCCTGGGAGATGGTCATGGATATCCGCGCCGGCGTCACCCGTGCCATCGAGCCTCTCCGCAAGGAAGGCGTGATAGGTCATGCTCTCGACACCCATGTGACGTTGTATGTGGACGACAAGCTTCGTGCCGCCATAGCCGACAGCGGTGCGGACATGCGTTCGGTGTGCATCGTGTCCCAGCTGGACATCGCCCCCTTCAAGGATGCTCCCGTGGATGCCCTGTCCACGGCGCAGCTTGACGAATGCCCCGGTCTGGCCGTACGCGTGAAGAAGGCCGGCGGTGAAAAGTGCGAGCGCTGCTGGATGTACTCCGAGGAGCTGGGAACCGATCCTGAGCATCCTACGCTGTGCCCCCGCTGCGCTGCGGTCATGAGAGAGCTTGAATCCCGGGCGTCCGGAGAAAAAGAGTGAAAAGGGCGGTGATCCGCCATGTCGTCGTCTTTTCGGTGGCGCTGGTCTGGCTTGTGCTGGACCAGCTCACCAAGGCGGCCGTCACGGCAGGCCTTGCCGTAGGACAGGGATTCAGCGTCATTGACGGCTGTTTCAATATCGTCCATGTCCTGAACAGAGGTGCGGCCTTCGGATTTCTGGGCGGCCAGGAATCCGGCTGGCAGTTCTGGCTTTTTCTGGCGGCTGCCCTGCTTGTCGCCGGAGTCATCGTCCACATTGTGAGGACGTCGGCCTGGAGTCCCGTGCTGTTCTTCGGACTGGGCAGCATTCTCGGCGGTGCGGTCGGCAATCTCGTTGACCGGGTGAGAAGCCGTGCCGTGACCGACTTTCTGGATGTGTACTGGGGATCATGGCACTGGCCGGCCTTCAATGTTGCCGATATTGCCATCTGTCTCGGGGTGTTCCTTGCCGGAATCGTTCTTCTGCGGCAGGGACGTGAAGACGACGGGAGAAAGTAGCGGTGCTTATTTCGGACCTCAGCAGCGAACAGCTGCTTATGCTCATTGTGCCGGCCCTGCCGAACATGTGGGCCTTGAAGCATGCCATGTATCATGATTTTCCCACTCCCCGGGAAAAGTATCGCTGGATGATGGCCTGCGTCTTTATTCCCTGTCTCGGCGGTATCGCCTACTATTTTGTGGGCAGAAAACATGCGAGCCGGGAAAAGGTGGACATCCGCGCCAGACTGGAGGCGGAACGCGCCAGAGCGGCGGGAGAAAAGACCGGAGATGCCGAATCTTCGGAAGGACTTTCCAGCGAAGGGGCGCTTCC
>USNI01000056.1 GCA_900555975.1 uncultured Desulfovibrio sp.
CCGGTCAGAACGCAGAACGTGAACACCCACGGATGACCGGCAAAGAAACGACGGCTCAGGCACCATTTTGCCATGACGTCGTTGATGCCGCTTTTGTCACAGTAGGTCGTGAAGGCCAGAACGAAGATGGTGAAGAGCACGGCAGGATGGGAGAAGGCGCTGCCGATGATCTGACCCGGTTCGGCATATCCCGTGAAGCCCAGCGCCACAAGGCAGATCATGCTGGGCCATGCAAAGCCGATGAAGGTCCATCCGAACAGCATGCCGAGAAACACACCCAGAATCTTCATGCCCATGGCGGTAATGCCGAGAGGCGGCAGAAAACCGGTGCCGAAGGTGAGAAGAAAGAAGATGACGATATGCAGGATGTGCCTGCTGTCATTGACGGAAGGCTGACTCATGACGATTTCTCCTGTGTGGGGATATTTTCGAGGAGCCTCTCTGCACGGAGGTATCCTTCATGATACCTGCATACAGCAGGTCCCGGCTTGTGTATAATTGCTTTTTTTTATAACTTGGTTATAACTTTTTTTATAGCTTGGTCGGGATGGGATTGTATGCGTTTGGAACAGCTTCAGTATTTTGTTCAGGTCGTTGAGTCGCATTCGTTCAACCGGGCGGCCCAGCATCTCAACATCACGCAGCCGGCTTTGACGAATTCCATCCGTGCGCTGGAGGAGGAGCTGGGAGTCCAGCTTCTGATACGCAGCCGCAGAGGCTGCGTACCCACGTCATGGGGGGTGCGCATCTATGAGGACTGCAAGAGCCTGCTGTCCGAACTTTCCGCAAAGATGGCGTCATGGCGCAGTCTGGGGGCGGGACGGGGCAGGACGGAACCCGTCATGGTTCCCGTGGTGGCCATTCCCTCGGCCTGCAATTATCTGGCGGAGCATGTGTTCTCCCAGATCAAGACGGCGCTTCCTCTGGTGGACATCGTCCTGCATGAGGCGACGGTGTATGACCTTTATTCCTTTCTACAGAAGGGAAAGGCGCATATCGGCGTGACGGCCTTTTCCGACGGAGAGGCGGAAAAGCTCATCAGTCAGTACGGGGAGATAGGGTTCCGATGTGAGCCGCTCATGGAGGATGAGTACTACATCTTTCTTTCCACACGTCATCCTCTGGCGGCAAAGGAGAAACTGAGTCCTGCCGACTGCGCCACGCTCACTCTGGCCACCTATTCCAACCAGATTCTCAAGCGCAACCAGCTGTTTCAGAAAAAGGTGTTCGACGTTGTGGGCATAACGCGCTATTCGTACGTGAACAGTCGTGAGAACATCATGCAGATGGTGGCACAGAACAAGGCCGCCGGCTGTTTTCTTCATCGCATGTCGGCCTACAGCTGGTACATCACCAACGGACTTATCCGTGCGCTGCCTGTGGAGGGCATGCGTCTCATGCCGTCCTTTCACTATCTCGTTTCGCTCGAACGGAACATGCTCAGTTCCGAGGAACGGCAGGTCGTGGATTTCATACGCAGCAGGTATGATGGAGACGTGTCCTCCCTTGACGGAAAGGGGAGCGGCGGTCCATTGTGGAGACCGGAAGAGACGCGTGCTGCGGTCGCGACGTCAGCGCCGGCGGAGTGAGTCCGTACACGCGTCTTTTCGCTGCGGACTTTCTTCCGCGGCGTATTTTCAGGGCCTCATATCGGGGAGAGCAGTATGGAGCATACGGAAGTCGGCGTCATCATTCTGACGTACAATGACTGGAAAAACACGCTGGAATGTCTTGCGTGCGTTCATGATCAGAGCGGTCTGCCGCGTCGTGTCGTCGTATGCGACAATGGTTCGGACAACGCCGTGGCCGATCGTATTCTGGAGGAGTGGAGTGCTCTTGCGGCCAGAGACGGTCTGCCGGAACCTGTGGAGGTATACGGTTCGGACACGTCGGCCGCTCCTCTGGTTCTGCTTCGTCGCGAGGAGCCTGAAAGCATAGGCGGCGCCATGAACGCGGGAATGCGCTTTCTTCTGTATGACAGGGACTGTCACGGCTTCTGGCTTTTGCGTAACGACGCCCGTCCGGAATCCTTTGCGCTGGCGGCGCTTCTCCATCATCTTGAGGATAAGGATCTCAGTCTGCCCATCGGCATGGTCGGCTCCACGCAGCTTGTGAAGGATTCGGATGTGCTGGAATGTGCCGCCGGAGGACGCTGGAGCCGGTGGACCGGCGACCAGATTCCGCTTGACAAGGGACTGGAGAGACACGGCTTGTCCGATCGAAAGGAAGTCGCGGAGCGTCTGGACTATGTTTCGGATGCATCCTGCCTCATCACCCGGACCATGGCTGAGGACATCGGACTTTTTGATGAGCGTTTCAGCGGCTTCTATGAGGACGTGGAATATGGTCTTCGTGCCAGAAAGGCCGGATATGCCCTGAACTGGGCGCCCGGTGCCATGGTTCGCCGCATGGACTGCTCCACTGCCGGCCTGACGCCGTTTTTAAGTGTGACGGATGATCCTGAACTGGCACCCAAGGATGACATGAATTTCATCCGGGCGCGTTTTTATCTTCTGCGTCTTGCGCATCCTTTTGCGCTTCCGTTCATGCTGCTGGCACTGCCTTTTTCATGGCGCACGTTTCGTTCCCGAAGGGGACGGTTCTTCATGGTCATGCGAGCTGCGCTGGACGGAGCTGCGGGCCGCATGAAGTAGATAAAAAAACATCCCCTGTCCGCAGTCATCGGACAGGGGATGTTTTTTTCATGAAAGACCGGCTACCTGGCGGCTTCTTCCATACGATACCGAGCCACGTCGTCGACGGTGGCAAGAGGCATGTTGTGGGCGCGCGCAAAGGCAGCCACTTCAGGCAGGCGGGCCATGGTGCCGTTTTCCAGCGTCAGTTCGCACAGAACCCCGGCAGGGGCCAGCCCGGCCATGCGGCACAGATCCACGGTGACTTCGGTATGTCCGCGGCGTTCAAGAACGCCGTTGGGCCGGGCGCGAAGAGGAAAAACGTGACCGGGACGGTTCAGATCTTCGGGTTTTGCATCGGGGGCTATGGCCGCCTTGACGGTCGTGACCCGGTCGGCAGCGGACACGCCGGTGGTCACTCCCCTGGCAGCCTCGATGGACACGGTGAAGGCCGTGTGGTTTTTGTTGGTATTGTGCTGCACCATGGGGGGCAGATCGAGGGCGTTGGCTTTTTCGTCGGTCAGGCAGAGGCAGACGATGCCGCTGCACTCACGGATGAGCAGAGCCATCTGTTCCGGCGTAAGGGTCTCGGCGGCGTAGATGAGATCTCCTTCGTTTTCACGGTCCTCATCATCGACGATGAGAACGCCGTTGCCGCTTTTGAGTGAAGCAATGGCACGTTCCACACGTTCACGGGGAGTTCCGAAGGATTCAAGGATGGAAAGCTGACGCATGACAAACTCCTTTGGGAGAATATCCGGCATCAGGGCGGCATAAGGCACTGGGAGAGAGGAGAGGGGGACCTCTGAAGGAGGTCTGGGATCCATTCTCTTTCGTCCGGACTGTTACCGTCGGCCCCGGATTTTCACCGGATCTGCGGTTCTTCCCATGAAGAGCCGCCCGCGGGCTTCCGAACCAGATCGGATCACCGCCGGTGGGGACTTTCACCCCGCCCTGAGAAATATGTCTTATTTTTTAATCCGTTCGGACATCGTGTCAAGAGTCGCTGTCATTTTTTTGCAGCGTTGTCACATGGTTCCCTCATAAAAAGTCTGCGGCACGTCGTGGAGGAGAGCATGGCCGAAGGAACCTGCAGCACGGGGACCGAAGCCTCGGCATTGCCGTTGACAGAGCCGCCCAAGCCTGAGACAATACCTGCCTGCCCGTATTCCGGCCGGCCGGAGGGGCATATCGTTTATCATTCAGCGCCGCTACCGGCAGGAGCAATAAAAGTGATGACCATTGACGAACAGGTGAAGATCATACGTCGCGGCATTGTGGACCTTGTAAGCGAAGAGGATCTCCGCAAGAAGCTGGCCCGCGACAAGCCCTTGAACATCAAGGTAGGTTTCGATCCTACCGCGCCCGACCTGCACCTCGGACATACCGTGGTCATCCACAAGATGCGTCAGTTTCAGGAACTGGGACATAACGTCACCTTCCTTATCGGCGACTTTACCGGCCGCATCGGTGATCCTTCCGGCAAGTCCAAGACCCGTCCTCCTCTCACCGAGGAGGAAGTGAGACGCAATGCCGAGACCTATAAGGAACAGGTCTTCAAGATCCTTGATCCCGAGAAGACGACGGTCGGATTCAACTCCGAGTGGGGAGACAGAATGAGTCCGGCTGATTTTTTGCGTCTCATGTCGAACTGCACCGTGGCACGCATGATGGAGCGGGACGATTTTGCCAAACGTTACCGCGAGAATACACCCATTGCCATTCATGAGTTCATGTATCCGCTGCTGCAGGCCTATGACTCCGTCATGCTGCATACCGACGTGGAAATGGGCGGCACCGATCAGATCTTCAACCTGCTCATGGGACGCACGCTTCAGGGCCATTACGGCATGGAGTCCCAGTGCGCGCTGACCATGCCTCTTCTGGTAGGTCTGGACGGCGAGCGCAAGATGTCCAAATCCTACGGCAACTACATAGGCGTCATGGAATCTCCCGCGGATCAGTTCGGCAAGGCCATGTCCATTTCCGATGACCTCATGTGGAACTGGTATGAGCTTATTTCCGTGAAGAGTCTCGAGGAAATCGCCGACATGAAGGCCCGCGTGCAGGCCGGTTCCCTGCACCCCAAGCTCGTGAAGGAAGAGCTTGCCATGGAAATCGTGGCCCGCTATCACGGTGAGGAAGCGGCTGCTGCCGCGCGTGAGGGCTTCAACAACGTCTTCCGCAAGGGCGGCATTCCTGAAGATGCCATTGCCTGGAGCGTGAATTCCGCCGAGGACGACTGTTCTCCCGTGGCCATTCTGGCTGCCACCGGTCTGGTGCCGTCCCGCGGCGAGGCCAAGCGCAAGATTGCCGCCGGATCCCTCAAGGTGAACGGAGAAAAGCTGACGGACGGTCTTACCGCGCTGCCGGCCGGAGAGTATACGCTCAAGTACGGCAAGAAGGGCTTTGTCGTCCTTACCGTGAAGTAGGTCGCCATGATTGATGTGAAGCCGGAACCTTTCGGCCGTTGCGCCGATGACCGCTGCCCCGGCCGCTGTCCGTATCGCGACGCCGGACTCATGTCGCCGGAAGGGCGTGCCGCGCTTCTCGGTTCGCTTCGTCCTGCAGAAGGGGAACCGTGGCCGGCCAGGGTTGTCCACGTGACGTGTCAGCCCGAGGAAACGCAGGTGGACGTGCCCCGCGTCAAGGCCAAGAACGTCGGCATTCTCCTGAAGACGCTCGGTCTTCGTCAGGGAACGGCCATCGTGGCCTGTGGAAATACGCTTCTGACGCCCGATACGCCACTGTACCCGAATCAGAAGATTCTGGTCAGAAAGGTGATGAGCAGCGGTTAGAGACGTCGTCATCAAATAAATATATATATGATGCGTTGTCGAGAGGACCGTCCGTCTGCGGAATATGCCCGCGGACGGACGGTCCTCTCTATGTGTCTTTCGGAAATACTTGCCGCATCATGCGGATCCGCCTACGCTTTGAGCGTTCGGGACAGCGTTTGCGCTTCGGCCGCGGACGAGGGGCAAAGCTGACGTTTTCGGACAGGGACTGCGGAAAGCAGGTTCAGGTTTTCCGGTTCGGGCAGCATGGTTCGCAGAAAGGAAAAACCGCGTTTTCAGAACGGCCTGCCGGACCGGTTCCGGCAGCTTGTGCCGGTTTTTCCTGACGGAATAAGGAATGATTCCTCTTGACTGCCGTCATCTCATGCTTATCTGAATGTCGATGCGGAAATAATGATGCATCACAGGAGAAAATGATATGGGTGTGGCTTACAAGGATTATTACAAGCTGCTGGGCGTCGAACGCTCGGCATCGAAAGACGAGATAGCCAAGGCTTACAAGAAGCTCGCCCGAAAGTATCATCCCGACCTGAATCCCGGAGACAAGAACGCCGAGGAAAAGTTCAAGGAAGTCAACGAAGCGTATGAAGTGCTCAAGGACGACGAGAAGCGCCGGATGTATGATCAGCTCGGCCCCAACTGGAAAGACGGCCAGCAGTTCACCGGTGGTCCCGGATTTGAGAACTTCAACTTCAATTTCAATGGAACGCAGGGCGGCTTCAGCGGCGTGAACAGCGACTTTTTTGAGGCGCTGTTCGGCCATATGGGGCGCGGAGGTTTCGGCGGACAGACGGGAGGAGATCCTTTCGGTTCGTTCGGCGGAAGCTACAGTCGCCGGTCTCGCCGCGGTTCCGATGTGGAAGCCGAAATCGAGATCACGCTTGAGGAGGCACGCAGAGGCGGCACCAAACAGGTGACGCTTTCCGGCGGCGGTACCTCAAGCAATCTTCAGATCACCATTCCCGCGGGCATACGCGACGGCGGCAAGCTTCGCCTGCGCGGCAAGGGAAATCCCGGCGATCC
>USNI01000057.1 GCA_900555975.1 uncultured Desulfovibrio sp.
GCTGCTGGACTATCTCGGCTGGACGGATGCCGGCCGCATCATCGCTCCCGGCGTATGGACGGCCGGTTCCGTCGAACATACGTCCTTCCCCGAGCACGCCTACAGGCTCGGCAGAGGACTGCACAAGGAAGGGGAACCCGTCCTATGAACAGAAGAGCGTTTCTCGGCGTTCTGGCAGGCACGGCGCTGACTGTCGGAGCGGGGGCCGGAGGAACGCTCGCCTTTCTCCGGCAGAAACAGTTCGGCGCTCTGCCCGAAGGAGAAAGCCTGCGACGTATCATGGCCTCCCCGCACTATGCAGACGGAGCATTCCACAATCTTGTTCCGCATCCCGTACTCAGCGACGACAGCAGCTTTGCCGGAGCGCTGATCCGCTCTCTCGTGGAGAAGAGAACCGGCACCGAACCATCCCGTCCCATCCCATCTCTGCGTCCGGATCTTTCGACGCTGAACGGCATCGGCGATGCCATCATCTGGCTTGGCCACTCAAGTTTTCTTATCCGCCTTGGCGGAAAGAACATACTCATCGACCCTGTCTTCAGCGATCATGCCTCGCCCGTTTCATTCAGTACACGGGCTTTTGCCGGAGCCACGCCCTGTTCCGCCCGGGACATGCCGGACATCGACGTTCTGCTCATATCGCACGATCACTGGGATCACCTGGATTACCCCACGGTCACGGCTCTCGGGGGCAGAATCAAACAGGTTATCTGCGGCCTCGGTACCGGCGCTCATTTCCGCAGATGGGGTTTCGGCAGGGACATCGTCCGTGAGGCAGACTGGGGAGAGAGCGTCGTCAACGATGCGGTCCGCATCCGTCTCGTTCCATCAGCCCACTACTCGGGACGTGCTCTGACGCGCAACAAATCTCTCTGGACAGGCTTCGTGCTGGAATCGCCGGAGCGAAGAATCTTCTTCAGCGGAGACAGCGGTTACGGACCGCACTTCACAGCCATCGGCAAAACGTTTGGAGCTCCGGACGTCGCCCTTCTGGACTGCGGGCAGTACAACGAGCGCTGGAAATATATCCACATGACGCCGGAAGAGGCCGTCCGCGCCGCAAAAGATCTCGGCGCAGGAGCGATCATGCCCACACACGTCGGAAAGTTCGCGCTCTCCACGCATCCCTGGGATGAACCCTTCCGTCGCATCCTTGAAGCGTCCCGGAAACATTCCCTGACTCTGCTGACGCCCCGCATCGGCGAACTCGTTGACATGAAAAACACTCCTCCCGCATTTCCCCGCTGGTGGGAAGAGTGTTCCCCGACCTCATCCGTCGACGCAGACTGACAAATCCTGCCGTTTCCATCCCGTGCCGGAAGAAACGGACACGAGGTCCCGAATTCTCTTTCAGAATCGGGACATCCTTTTCCTTTCATCATCCACAGCCCGTGAAGCCACTCTTTCGGGCGGAGGTCACAAGCCATGTCGGAACAGCAGCGCATCGCACAACTGCAGGATGAATTGAAAGCAACCATGCTCCGATATCTGAGGACGCCGGGCATCCTCGATACAGCCATTCCCGGCCTGCATATCACAAGGCGGGAAGAAAACGGTACCCCGGAACAATGTTTCGAGCAGCCTCTGGCAGGTCTGGTCATACAGGGTACAAAGCATTCCCTCATGGCAGGCCACGAGTACATCTACATGGAAAACCAGTGTGTCGTGACCGGCGTGCACATGCCCATAGTCTCATGGGTGGATCACCCCTCCCATGAGCACCCCTTTCTTTTCGTCTATCTGTATCTGGACAAAAGCCTTCTTACCTCTCTCATCATGGAAATGAACCCCGCTCCTTCGGGAGATGAGGAATCGACTCCCGGCGTTTCCGTTGCAGACGCCGGAGCCGACATCATGGAAATGTTCCTGAGACTTCTGAAGCTCCTGGACAAGACCGAACAACTTGCCGTTCGCGCTCCCATGATGCTGCGGGAACTCCACTATCTCCTCACGGGAAACTCCTGCGACGACTGAATACGCCCGGCACCCAGAATCATCAGGTCGTTCAGGCCATCAACTGGATCCGTGAACACTACAAAACTCCTCTGAGAGTGGAGTCCCTGGCCAGACAGGTGCATATGTCGGCTTCCAATCTCCATCGTCACTTCAAACTCGTGACGGGAATGAGTCCTCTGCAATACCAGAAACAGCTGCGTCTGCATGAAGCCCGTCGTCTCATGTTTCTGGAAAATGAAAGAGCCTCCATTGCAGCGATCAGCGTGGGATACGAGAGCGTCACCCAGTTCAACCGGGAATACAAAAGAGTGTTCGGAGAACCTCCTCTCAGAGACAGAAACCGGAAAAGAATGTCTTCCGGCTCATCCTGACCCATGCTTCAGGCTGCAGATCCTGACATTCTCTCCGGTCCCGTCGCTCGGGAGAACGGACGGAACCTGATGTTCTGTCCCGTTCTCCCGGATGCTTCATGTGCTGCCGCCTAACCGGCAGTTTTCAGATCAAGTCCGTTCAGCCATTCACTTACGGCTCCTTCCGCTCCCGACACTCTGGAGCCTCGAACTTCAAAGCCGTCCAGAATCCGGGACCGGGGGCAGAGTTTCGCCAGATCGTCTTCACTGCGACCGAAACGACTCCCCTCATGCGTACAGAACGGAATCACAGTTCTGCCGGACAGATCGCAGCGTTCCAGCAAGGTAAAGAAGGGCATGGGCAGCGTACCCCACCAGTTGGGATAGCCGATGAATATCGTGTCATACGCGGCCAGATCGGGCAGATTGATGGTGATTTCCGGTCTGGCATTGCTGCGCTGCTCCTGCCTTGCCATATCCACCACGGCATCATAATCTTCCGGATACGGCTTGACGGTCTTCAGTTCAACCATATCTCCGCCGACATGCTCATGAATGAGTCCGGCAAGCCTGCGCGTATTACCGGAATGTGAAAAATATATGATCAGCACCTTTCCTCCCTCCCTATCCGCAGCCATGGCCGGATGATGAAACAACACCGGAACGGAAGCTGCCGTAAGACAAAAAGCCACTTTCTTTAAAAATTCTCTTCTATGCATTATAGAATGCATCGACATGTTTTGATTATCCATACATGCAATCAAATACTCTTATATCCATTCTTTCCTCCTTATGTCTTGAATAAACACATTATAAACATGAAAAATAACATACATTTAAATACATTATGCAATAAAAATACGGATATTGACAACATGAATCATCTTACATGAAAAACTTTATTCTCAGCATACATGTCCATAATCTGTTTCTTTTTTGAATATACATGAAACGTTATCAGATACCAGCCATGATCATGGCAATTTCTTGCCTGATTCCACCAGAACACCCGCCCGTGCATTCCCGGTCGAAGTGCCGCGCTCCATGTTCCGTTCACCGGGGGAAAAACTGCACCCCCTGCCCGCCAGGGCCGACAACACATATGCCGCTGTCGTCGCAAGACAAAAGACTGCCAGATAGTCAGCGACCAGCCGGACCGCACTGTCATCGGCATTCCATACGGTAAAGGATGTTCTCATGCTGAGCGGCAGAGCGAGGTCTCTGACGACGAAGGCCCAGGCGCCATAGCCGGCGACCATCACTGCGGCCAGTCCCGAGAATGACACCGCCCTGCGCGGAAGGCGGGATACGGGAATCTGCAGCAGCACCATCAGCCTTTTGCCATACGCTCCAAGATGAAATGCCGCGAAAAGGAAAGCCCAGTGCGCGAAGAACATATGCACTGACCGGCCATGAAGACCGGCCTCTCCTCCTGCAAAGGCAAAAACGTTCTCAGAAATGGGAATGCCGCTCAGCATCGCACCGACAAGAAAAAACGCCGTCAGCAGATTCACCCCCGTACGAAACGGACGGATCAGCACCACGCGGGGTACAGTCTTCCACCATCCTTTGTTGACGTGTACATGCATCAGTACAGGAACGAGGATCAGCACCCCCAGCCATTCATGGACGACACCGCCCGTATACCGGGCCGCCATAAGCAGAAGAAAAATCAGAGCCATGCCGCCATCAAGAGTCAGCCGGAAAGAACGTCGCCTGTCCATCTCCTCTCTCCTTTTCAGAACGTTGCCGAATCATCTTCCATATAAGAAGCTGATTTTCTTCCGCAATCTTCCATCATGGCTGTAAAAGGATCCATGCCGAATCCATTGTTCCGGAACGTTCCGACTTTTCCGAAGAACATGAGGACATGGTAGCTGCATGACAACGCCAGGACCAGCCACAATGCTCTCTTTTTATTGCCTGATCATGCCCTGCATTGCATCCCGTCGGCAACAACGGCAAACGTCATCTCAAAAATCCGCAGACTCATATCAAAGATCAGCGAAGCATGAGTGAAATCGCATCCGATCCAACTGAAGCTGTCGCCCTCCGTATGGCCGGGATCAAACTGTACGGTCAATTAAAAGATAAGAGCATGCCGTCCGCCCCTGAAACGGGGTGCGGACGGCATGCTCATGAACGGGAAGGAGAATATTCCCCCTCCCGTAAATCATTCGCCTTTCCAAAAGCAGAAAGACGAGAGATCACAGACAGAAGACAAGGTCTGCCATTTCTGTCCGGAAAAATCTAAGGACGAAGATAGGCAAAGCCCTCGCGCTGCAGTTTTACGACTTCCACCACGCCTGCAGGAACGACTTCGCAGCCATCCCAGAGATCATCAACAGAGACCTGGAACTTTTTCAGGGCATTGTTGCACAGACGTATGGAAAGCCCTTCCTCCATGAGCTTCGCCGCAGAATCGGCAAGCTCGCCATGATCGCGGGTGAACAGCTGTACGGCCGGACCGTTGGCTACCAGCACGATACGAAATGTCTCACCCGGCAGTCCGGCTCTGTAGTTGGCCACATTGCTGAAGGAAAGATTGAGCCGGGCAGGATCGTTATCGTCCACATGGATGACGAGGTCGTAGTACACGGGCTTTCTCCTTTTATTTGCGCAGATCGGAATACCAGCCGGCAGCCTGACGAAGCAGCCGCATGCTGCGTTCGGCCATGGCAAAAGGCTCATTCATGTAGCCATCAAGCAGCAGCGTGGTATCGAACAGGGCGTTCACCATATCCTTGAAGGTATCGTCTTCCGCTCCGTTTCTGCAGATATGCATGAGGGAACGCACCAGAGCGTGATCGGGATTGAGTTCAAGGATTTTCTGGGGAATGCCGTCGCTCTTCTGCATGACGCGCATGAGCTTTTCCATGGAAGAACTGACACCGTCCGGCGATACCAGACAGGCGGCTCCATCGATGGGCTTCGTGGTCACACGCACATCCTTCACCTGGTCGCCAAGTATGGTTTTCACCGCACTGACAAGCGCGTCGAGTTCAGGCTTTTCCTCTTCGGAAAGAGGTTCGGGTTTCGGTTCGGCGTTTTCCACGTCAGGGAATGCGTCCAGAGCTCCGGCTTCGGCAAGTTCCACGGACTTGAAGGGATGCTTCTGATATTCCATGATGGCTTCAAGCGCAAATTCATCAACCGGATCAGTAAGATAAAGCACTTCCACACCCTTGCGGCGGAACTGTCCGAGATGAGGATTGACCTTTGCCGCTTCCATGGACGAAGCCGCCACGTACCATATTTCCTTCTGGTCGGGCTTCATGCGGGAAATGTAGTCATCAAGACTGGTAAGCTTGTCCTCCTGCGCCGTGGAATAATACCGCAGCAGCGGAGCCACGCGGTCACGGTACTGGAAGCTGTCGAAGCCGAACTTGATGTATTTCCCATGCAGTTTCCACATGGCTTCGTACTTTTCAGGATCATTCTTCGCCATGCGCTCGAAATGCGTGAGAAGCTGACGCGTGATGGTCTGGCTGATCTTGCGCAGAACAACGTTTTCCTGAAGCGTCTCGCGGGAAACATTGAGAGGCAGATCCTCCGTATCCACGACGCCCTTCATGAAGGCGAAATAGTTGGGCAGAAGCTCCTTGTTGTGCTTGTCGATAAGCACACGACGCACATACAGATCAGGTCCCCATTCATCCCTGCGCTCATCGAAGACATCCACGGCGGTACCGGGAATGTAGAGCAGACAGTTGAACTGTACAGGAGCATCCACGGAGAAATGAATGACGTCCAGAGGGTCCTTCTGATCATATGTCAGGAACTTGTAGAACTCGTTGTACTGTTCCTTCGTGATGGAAAATCTGGGTTCACGCCACAAGGCAGCCGTAGTATTGATGCGGGTTCCCTCAAGCTGGATGGCAAAAGGAAGGAAATTCGAATGCTTGCGGATCACTCCTTCCAGACGGAACTTTTCCTCATATTCATGGGCATCATCGCGCAGGAATATCTTTACACTGGTACCGCGCCGGATGCCTTCGGCTTCCGCGCCTTCCAGAGTGCGCAGCGTGAAGCTGCCGGTTCCGTCGGAAGTCCAGA